>JAHJAL010000026.1 GCA_018814055.1 Patescibacteria group bacterium | reverse complement strand
CTTGGGATTCGCCAAAATCAATTAAGCCGACTATGTTTAGTTGTTCGTCAAAGTAAACGTGCCCCAAGCCAATATCGCTATGAGTGAGAACCGGCTGTTGACAAGGATACTTGTCCTGATAAATTTTGATATAACCAATCATTTGATCGAATTCATCTGATGTAAATCCTTGTTGGGTAATATATGGTTTTTCCTGCCGGCGGTCTCTTATCGTAACGGACAGAAATTTTTTCCAGCTCGGGAAATCCCAACTGTTACAAACAGGATTGCGACGGTAAAAGCCTTTGACCCGGATTGTGTGGATTTTGCTCATCAATTCACCAGTTTTGATGAGAATTTGTTTTTGTTCAGCCGGTGTGATTTTTTGTGAAATATTATTGTAGGATTGACCGGAGATTTTGGTTTGGACCATCATATCATGTTCTTGGCCCAGGTATTTTATTTTGTCCAATAATAATATTTCGGAGACAGGAATGCCGATATGAGGACATTGTTCCATCGCCCAGGCTTCATTGGCAAAGCCGGCTGAGGGAAAGTGATTGACGCGGAGGATGACATGATCGGTATTTGTCAAAGTGATGTCATAAACTTCATTGTCATATCCTTCAAAAATTCTTCTTTTGCTTGTAATGTCTTGGTTGGTGGCTTTTTTGATTATCTGTTTGATTTTGAGGTTGCTGAGAGGGACATATGAATGTCTTTTTTTGAGGAATTGTTTTTGATATGAACTTGGCATGTTATATTTTGAATTTTTCCTCGATCTTCTTGGCTGCATTGAGGGCGGGTAAATTGGTGTTGTCGATAATGAAATTATCAACAAAAGGTATAGGGGTGAAATAATCCAGGTCTTTTATAATGTTCTGAAGTTTTATGGATGACTGTAATTTTCCGTATTGTTGGCGTGACTTGTTTTCAACTCTTTCGAGCATGGTCTTGATATCACAAAACAAATAGACGAAATAAACTTGGCCTTTATGCTTTTTAACTCTTTTGATCATATTTTTTACAAATTGTTGGTTTTCCTTTTTTTCGTGATGAGCATAACAAAAAGTGGTGATGGTGTTTGTTTTGTATTTGGCGGCAGCTTCGATCATATCGAGTCGGAATTTGGTTTTTATATGGTTAAATCCGGGAGTACCAAAGTCAAATACAGAAGTTGCTAAATCAACAGTCAGATGATTGTGAAATATCTTAAAATTGGTTAATTCGGCTAATTTTTGGGCTACAGTCAGTTTGCCGGTGGCCGGTGGGCCGTAGATGACGATTAGTTTCATAAATTATTCTTAACACACATATATCCATTCCAGCATTTGTCGGGGCCGCAGTCGCAGCCGGCGGTAATAGCCATACCACAGACGGGATATTTTTCTGAAGTACAGGCATCAACACAGGTATTGGAAAACACTCTCCAATTGCCGCCTACTATGTAACATTGGATTTTTTCAGGAGTAAGCTTGAAAATATAGTACAAGCTAGCAAAGACCAACACAATGACGGCGCCGATGATGATAATTTTGGTTTTGATCATTTTGTTTGTCCATAATTCAAAAATCAACTAATACTTATGTATAGTTTATCCTATTGTTTGTTAAATAAAAATTAAAAAATATATGAAAATATAGGGTATAATTGAAATGAGCGTGAATTAATTATTTTGTATTAAAAGGAGTATTTATGCAAAAAACAAAGATTGGGCGGTGGATGTTGGTATTGGTGTTGTTGATTTCGTCGGTATATGTGTTGGCTGATTATGACAAGGCTGACGCGTCGCAGCAGATAACCTTGCCGGTGTCGCAAAATTTTCAGACAGATCTGGTTTATCGGTTTTATAGCCCGGTGTTTCATGGGCATTTTTATACTATCGATTGGAATGAAGCGATGCATGTCGCCAATGAAGATAGCAACTGGAATTATGAAGGTACTATCGGCGAAGCTTACTATATGCAAGAACCGGACAGTATTCCCGTTTACCGATTTTGGAGCCCGGTGTTTGAGGGGCATTTTTATACGACTGATTACAATGAAATGGTGCAGGTGCGGGATTTTGACCCCAATTGGGAGTACGAAGGAATAGCTTATTTTGCTTATCCAGTTGGTTACCAAGTGGTGTCGGATGTAGTCTATCGTTTTTGGAGTCCGGTCTTTTTGCATCATTTCTATACCACTGACTGGGATGAGGCCACTCATTTGACAAATTTTGATCCGAATTGGGAGTATGAGGGTGAGGCGTATAATTTGCCATATATAGTGATAGTTTAAAAAAGTTGTCTTCCTGTCCAGGATGACAACTTTTATATTTATTGATTTGAATGTTTCTTTATGGAAAAAAAGGTTTGTAAACGGTGTAGTGTTGGTTTTGTAGTGGAAGATGAAGATTTAGAATTTTACCAAAAGGTTAGCCCGGAGTTCGGGGGGAAGAAATATCTGATTCCCTCCCCTACTTTGTGTTGTGACTGCCGTTTTCGGCGGCGATTGTCGATGAGAAATGAGAGAAGGCTTTATCAGAGAAAGTGCGATAAAGGCGGGGAGATGATTGTGACGATCTATGATCAGGATTCACCATTTAAAGTATACAGTCAAAAAGAATGGTGGGGGGATGACTGGGATGCGCGGGATTTTGGGCAAGAATTTGATTTTGGCCGGCCGTTTTTTGAACAATTCAATGGTTTGCGTGAGAAAGTGCCTAGAATATCTCTGGTAAACGTTAATCATGTAAATAGTGACTTTATAAATCATGCAGTGGGCAATAAAGATTGCTATATGTCTTTTGATATTGGTAAAAATGAAAAAGTCTTATTTTCGAGAACAACACATGATTCGGTTAATGTAGTTGATAGTATTTATTGTAAAGATCATTGTGAAAATATATATGAATGTGTTGGTTGCAGCAGCTTAAGTAATAGCCGTTTTTGTGTAGATGGCGCCAACAGTTCAAATTGTTATTATTCTTACGATTTGAAGGGTTGTCGGGATTGTTTATTCTGTTCTAATTTGAGAAAAAAACAATATTGTATTAACAATGAACAACTAAGTCGGGAAAAATATGAGAATCGTATTAAGGAGTACGATTTTGGCTCTTATGAGCAATCAAAAAAATATTACGAAACTTTCCTACGGGTATTCAAAAATGCTATTCGTCCATATGCCGATTTGTTGAAGTGTGAAAATTGTACTGGTGATTATTTGTTGAATTGCAAAAATTCAAAGGTTTGTTTTGATTGTGAAAAATTGGAAGATTGCAAATATATGTATGGTTCTCCTGGTGGCAAGGAGTGCTATGATGATTGTTTTACAGGTTATGAAACTTCGCAATACAATTACGAGACGATTGGTTGTGAAACTCTTTATCATGGTTTATTCTGTTTTTCATGTTGGACGAGTAACAAAAACATAATTTATTGTGATTTTTGTCATGGATGTAGTAATTGCTTTGGTTGCACTGGTTTGCGTAAAGCTGAGTATTGTATTTTGAACAAGCAATTTACAAAAGAGGAATATGAAGAATTGGTGCCCAGGATTATTGAACACATGCAATCAACTGGTGAGTGGGGGGAGTTTTTTCCGACCGGCATTTCGCCATTTGCTTATAATGAGACAATTGCCAATGATTATTTCCCTATGAGCCAGGAGGAAGCGGCTAAAATAGGCGGACGATGGAAAGAAATAGTTGATAATCTGGTCAAAACTTCTGGTTTTGAAGTGCCAGATAACATTAAAGACGTGAATGAAGATATAGTTAATCAGGTCTTGGAGTGTGAGGTTACCAAACGGCCATACAAGATACAGCCGCAGGAGTTGGTTTTTTATATAAAAAATAGTGTTCCAATTCCCAGAAGACACCCGGACCAACGATACAAAGATCGGTGGCAATTGATTAATCCTTGGAAATTATTTCACCGGCAGTGTGATTGTCAGGGGGGTTGTAATACTCATACTCTCCGTTGTCCCAATGAATTTGAGACGACGTACGCGCCTGATCGAGAGGAACGGGTTTATTGTGAAAATTGTTATCAGAAATCAGTAGTGTAGGAATTTTCAATTTTCAATTTATAATTTTCATTCAATATTCAATTTCACAATTTTAAAAACATTGGTCATTGAATATTGGTAATTGAATGAAAATTGAAAATTATAGATTGAAAATTGATTAATTATGGAAAATAAAACTTGTGAACAATGCAGTGCTGATTTTGTGGTGGCAGATGATGACCTGGAGTTACTGGACAAGGTTAGTCCGGAATTTGCCGGAAAAAGATATTTGATACCTCCGCCAAATATTTGCCCGCATTGTAGGGAACAACGGCGAATGGTGTTACGCAATGAGAGGGCGTTGTACAAAACCAAGTGTTATTTGTGTGGTGAGGAAAAAATACTGATTTATTCACCCGACAAAAATTTGAAAGCTTGTTGTAATGAGTGTTTTTGGTCGGATAAATGGGATCCGGTTGATCAGGGCAGAGATTATAATTTTAGTCGGCCTTTCTTTGAACAGTTTGCCGAATTATTCAAAGATAGTAAGTTGTGGGGCCTTCTGGGAGTGGACAATGAGAACAGTGATTATTGTAATTACGAGAAAAACAGCAAAGATTGTTATTTGAACTATGGTGGGGGTGAAAATCAGGATTGTTATTACAATACCTACTGCTTTGGTGGCCAGGATAATATTGATAATTACTGGGTGATGGGTTCGCAAGGGTTATACGAATGTGTAAACTGTGATAAATGTTACAGTTCGAAATATTTATTTAATTGTGATAGTTGTCATGAATGTCATTACTGTCGTGATTGTGTAGGATGTAATAACTGTTTCGGCTGCATTGGTCTTCGGCACAAGGAATACCATTTTTTCAATCAACCATTATCCAAAGAGGATTATGATAAACGATTGGCAGAATATTTGAATACTATAGACGGACAGAATAAAGCAATTAAAGAAGCCGAGAGTGTTTTTGCGCAGCATCCTCGTCGATTTGCCAAAATGACAGGATGTGAGAATTGCACAGGAGACGTGCTGGCAAATTGCATAAATGCTAAAAACGCTTTCTTGTCGACCGATGTTGAAGATAGCAAAAATATCAATGTTGTTTTTGACGGGCGGGATTTGATGGATATTTTTTCGTTTGGCGAAGGAGAGCTTTGTTACAATGTTTCTTCATCTGGATATAGTTTTAGTAGATGCGCCAATATATTTGGATGTATGGCTTTGAATGATTGTTTTTATAATATCTATTGTTTGCATGGCAAGCATCTATTTGGCTGTGTCGGATTGCATCGAAAGGAATATTGTATTTTGAACAAGCAATACACCAAGGAGGAGTATGAAGAGTTGGCGCCCAAAATTATTGATCATATGATCAAAACTGGTGAGTGGGGTGAATATTTTCCATTGGCTTTATCACCATTTGGTTACAATGAAACGATTGCCAATGATTATTATCCTAGGGACAGGGAACAAGTAAAAGAAATGGGGATGAAGTGGCAGGATGACGAGGAAGATATTCAGACAAATGCGGATTTTTATGTACCGCATGAAGATATTCGTAAATACGATCCGACTTTGAATCCGGATGCAGAACAGGAAATAAATAAGTGTACGAGTGGAATTTTGCGGTGTGAAGTTTCAGGAAGGTTATTCAAAATAATGCCGCGTGAACTGCGGCAGTATATCAAGATGGGTATTCCTGTACCCACAAAACATCCGGAAGTGAGACACGAAGAAAGATTTTCTAGAATGAATCCGAGGAAATTGTGGAGGAGACAGTGTGATTGTGGTGAAAATAATCATGGGCATGAAGGAATATGTAGCAATAGATTTGAGACAACGTACGCCCCAAAGCGAAGTGAAAAGATATATTGTGAAGGGTGTTATTCAAAATCAGTGATCCAGTGATGAATGCGAGAATTACCAATGAGCGTGATTATACTTTTGACATAATATTTTTTTCGACTATTCTCAAATAAGTAGATAGGCATTTTTTGAAATACCAATGGGAACTATAAAACAAGGGGCATACAACGCGATCAATGTGGCATTGAAAGTAAAGTCGGGGGAAAAGGTAATTATAATTAGTGAAAAGCCGACTTCGGAGGTTGGTGAGGCACTTCGTGATGAAGTCGGGAAGATTACGGATAATGTGGTATTTGTGGTAATGGAGGATTTGGGAAAGCGGCCGGTGGGTTGGAATGACGAGCTGGAAAAAGAATATGAGGACGCGGATGTGAGTATTTATGCGGCGGGGGGCGTGGGCAAAGAGATAGTAACTTTTCGAATGCCAATGCTGCGGGCGGTGCATGCCAACTTCAAGATTCGGCACGCGCATATGATCGGGATTGAGCCCAAGATAATGGAGCAAGGGATGTGTACTGATTTTGTGAAAGTCAAGCAGGTGGGTGACTGGTTGTACCAAAAAGTTCGTGACGCGCGGGAAATAAAGGTAGCTACCCCGGCCGGGACTGATTTGACAGTGGAATTTACGCCGAGTTTCAAGTGGGTGTTGAGTGATGCCAACATTGTACCCGGTCGTGAACAAAATTTACCGCCGGGGGAAGTATTTACTGTTCCATACAATGTCAAAGGAACTATGGTTATTGATGGTTGTTTGGGGGATTTCTTCGCCAAAAAATACAAAGATATAAAAAGCACTCCAATTACACTGCAAATAGAGCGCGGCCGAGCGGTCAAAGATAGTATTGAGTGTGAAAACAATGAGCTAAAAGAAGAGTATGCCAATTATTTGTTCGACCAAGAAGAAAACTCCAATCGAGTTGGTGAGTTTGCCTTTGGGATCAATGTGGAATTGACCGGTTTCATAGGTAATTTACTGCAGGATGAAAAATTCCCCGGTGTTCACTTGGGATTTGGAGCCACTTCCAAAGCGCAAACTGGGGCTGATTGGGACTGTGATACTCACGTGGATGGAGTGATGCGAGATGCTACGGCATGGGTGGATGGGGAGATGGTGATGGAAAAGGGGAAATTTGTTTTGCAAAGATGAATTTGTTAGTAAATAATTCCTTTTTCTCTGAGAATTTCTATAATGGCGATATTTTGAATAATATATCGAATGTCGTCACGAGAAATTACTCCGTCCCAATCTACGAGAAAACCAACTTTATCAGTAGGAAAAATATTTTGCTCTATTTGGTCAAAGTCTTCTTGACGGATATGTTTTTGATCTTGACTGATATGACGAGCTATTACCTGGAATCCTTTTTGATTGAGTATGTTTTTGGCAGCTTGGAGGTTATTTTCACGGTCGTCGATAACAATTATTTTGTTTATTCCTAGATCCTCAAAGTCCTGGCTAATGACATTTTCGAGTAGGTTTCTTTTTTGTTTGGAGGCATAAATACCAAAAATATTTTTTTTGGTATTTTTTAATTTTTCGTTCATTGTGCTTTTTAGGAAAGACTGGTAATTTTGTCTGATGTAATTTTTTATTATTAGATTCATGCCGATCATGAAGTCAATATCACCTTCAGAAAGGTTTTCTTTTTTGCAATCAAGCAACAAGCAGAATTTTACAAAATGTTTTTGTTGTACACTTTTGAATTGCGTTGATTCTAGATGAGCAAAATATTCTGAAAACTCTTTGTAATGCTTGGTAACTATATTTTTTTTGTACTTGTCATATTCTTGAAGTACGACAAATACTATTGGTTGGAACTCGTTGTGATTTTTTCGGATTTTGATTTTGTTTTCGAGATAATCACATGTTTTGACTTTGGCCATTAGGTCTTTGATGTTGTTGATGTTGGATGAGAAAATCTTTCTATATTGTTCATCTGTATTTTGGGTGTCGGCATTGGTCCAGATGCGAATCGGACCATGGTTAAACATTTTGGGGATTATATTCATAGCTTCACTGGGTATGCAAGTATGATAGACAGCTTTTTTTTCCAAAGCTTTTTTTATAACACTTGGCAGATTTGAGATATCAATTTTTTTGGTTTTTAGCTGTAGGGGTTGGCTTAGTATTTTTTTGGGGGCAGCTTTTTTGATATTCAGGTCGGTAAAAATATGATCGATGTTGTGAGGAGTTGCGATTAAAATAGCCAAGTATTCACAGAAAGCCTTCATGTTGACGTTGTGTTTTTTTCCAATATATCTTCCAAGAATACTGCATTTGCGGCTGATATAGTAGTCATTGTATAAGTCTGGATTTAGTTTCTCGATTGAATCTATATCTAATTCTTCCAATAGTTTGTGTGTTTCAAATTTGATCAAGTCCTCGGATTTGATTTGTTTTGGCACTCTGGGGCGAAAGGTGAAGACATCGATCCCTTTTTTGATTGAGTCAGTCATTATTTTATCTCATCTTTATATCTGATTTTGTGCTTTTTTATTACTATATCCAAAGCCGTTTCGACGTCGACTTCGCAATAATTGGCCAAGGAGCAGATTTCAAACATGATGTCTCCAAAGAAATCTTCGATCTCGTCAAAATTTTCTTTGATTTGCTGTTTTACTCCGGCTTCGGTCAGTTGCCATTTAATAACGTTGCGAAACTCCCCTATTTCTTCCACCATGCCGAGTAATAATTCTTTGGGGGTGTGGTATTTGTCCCAACCGCGAATTTGCTTGAAATGTTTGATTTGGGTTTGTTGTTTTTTCATGATATTTACATTTGGTAAATAATAAGTCACTGATTAATTACATCATCTGTAGACCGGAAGCATGCACTCAGGCTATCAGGGATCTCCTTGGTTAAATTTTCAATTCTTTCATCCATTTCTTGAAATAACCAACTTCTCGTGGCGAATGAGTAGTAAGTAGAGCCAATATTTCATCAATTGTTTGTTCACGATCGGGTTGGCTTTTGCGGAAAAATTTGTCAGCGACGCAAATTATTTTTTCTTCGATGGTTCGGGGCCTCATGTCACAAACCGGCAGTGGTAGATTTTTTTCTATGATTTGTTGTTTGTCGATGCCGCCGCCCATATGGCGCTCACAGACTAATGCATGTTGTGGCAATCCTTCGTTTTCGAGAATTTCTCGCCCAAATATGCTGTGCTGGATGTAATGTTTTTTGGAGCAATTATAATCATTCTCAGGAATATTTAATTTGCAGAGACCAATATCATGCAACATAGCTGCTTCCTTTATGAATTCTTTGTCTGGGTTTAGTTCGGGAACATTGTCGGCAATTTTCAGGGCTTTGTCTCTGACTTTTTCGCTATGTTCAACCAAAGTTTTGTACGCTTTGGAGTTGGGGTCATAGTATTTTTGAAGGATAGTGTATGGGTCCATGTGATTGTGATTATTATATTTATGATATCATGGTTTTGTACATGTAGAGACGTAGCAATGCTACGTCTCTACGATAACCGTTATTCTTGTTCAAATATTATTTCGATCAACATGCCAGTATTTAGGATTGGTTTTGATATAGAAGCGGATTTGGTCATAAGCAAAATCGTCATCGATGATGTGTTCGTAAAATCGAGATTGCCAGGAGAAATCGGGATTAATTTGACGAATTTGTTTGGTGCAGGCAGATTTATATGATCGAATAATAGTGGATATTGAGCTGTGTTTTGGAGATATATGTGATAAAAATTTTTGTTTACCGTAGAGACGTAGCATTGCTACGTCTCTACGATTGCAACATTGTTTATTATCTAAATTACCCTTTGATTGGTTTGAGATGACTTCCAGAATACCGTGTATGTGGTTTGGCATAACAATAAATTCGTGTAATGAAGTATTTTTGTTATATTTTGATATGTTGAGCCAGAATTCATGTGCTATACAGCCCGCGTTATTCAATATCATCTTTTTATTTTTGACATGTCCGAAATAATGTATCTTTTTATAAGTACATATCGTAATAAAATACAATCCGGGATCGGCGTAATCCCAACCTTGCAAACGAGTAGTTTTGATGCGGTATTTGTTTTTATAGAGACGTTTTGCCATATTATATTGATAAATGATCAATCATTTATCAATATAAATAATTGGAATTATGTAGAGATTAATTTATATATCAAATTAATCGCAAAGAGTAGAGACGTAGCATTGCTAGGTCTCTACGTGACATATGTGATAACCTTTGATGCTTATGATTTCTTTTGTCCGAAGGCCAATTTTACTTTATCAGCCAATTGACTTGTCTCTAATTGCTTATTATCCACGATCCATTTGTACAAAATCGGGGACCAGATGGCGGATAATATGATGTTGCCGGCTAAATGATTGAGGGTAAAGGGGATTTGACCAGTCAGGGCCACCATGAAATCCATACCCCAAAGCCAGGTGGAGCCGACGACACCGGTGATGAAATCGTAGAAGATGGTGCCGACAATGGCGAAACCGATATAGTGCCAGAAGCCGGGGCGGTTTTTTAGCCAGAGACCGGCCATGGCGCCGAGGAATGCGTAAGTACCGGCGGTGAGGATGGACCAAGAACCGAGGGTGCCGGTAATAACGTCATATATCAGGATGGATAACAAACAAAAGATCATACCGGAAAGCCAACCCCATTTCTTACCAAAGGGGATCATAGTGGACATGATGGGTTCAACGTTGGGCGGATGGGGAATGAGTCGAAAGGCGATTACCACAACCAAACCAATCAGATACTTGAAAAGTTGTTCAAGTCTTTTCATAAATTCACCTCACAAATTTTATTAGCGTGTATTTATAGTTTGATAAAATTTGGGGTATATGTAAAGAGAAATCGCCATAGCAATGTTTTTATCCAAAAGATCGTTGACTTCGTTTTTTGAATAAATTAGAATGTTAGTTAAGTGCAATAAAATGATTATGATGAAATTGAAGAGGGTATTATACAAAACTTGGTGTTGCCGACAAGTCGGACAAAATATTTTTCTTCAATTGTTTAAATTCTTTTCTCACTCGAAGAGAATTTTTTTTATATCTTTTTACTAAACAATGCAAAACTTGAAGCAGGAATTATTGAGGGAGATTAGACAACAGGGTGGGTTTGTGAATTGTCACGGCCATTTTGATAAAGCATTTTACATTTCCAAAGAAAGACTGGCTGAGAGTATGGTGGATATGGAAAAGAAATGGCACATGAGTGATGATATCAAGCGTAATTCGAGTATAGAAGAGGTAAAGGATAGGATCAGGCGATGTTTGGATATAATGATCGACCAGGGTGTCAAAACAACGGGCAGTTTTATCGATGCTTATGAGGCCGTCGGTGCCAAAAACATTGACGCGGCTTTGACAGTAAAAAATGACTATAAAGATAGGATTAATTTTTTGATTATTACTCAGCCATTGGGGGGATTGGTGGATAATCGCGCTAGAAATTTATACGAGGAATTGACTGCCAAAGCGGATATGGCCGGTGGTTTGCCCTCAAAGGATCGGCCGCTTGATCGGGAAAATTTGGATTATCTGTTTGCCATAGCCAAAAATCTCAAAAAACCACTGCATGTACATATCGATCAGGAGAATAATCCATACGAGCGCGATACGTCCATACTGATTGAATATACCAAAAGGTACCATATGCAGGGAGAAGTAACGGCGGTACATGCCGTATCGACTTCCGCTCAGCCGCCACAGGTTCGTCGGGAAATATATCAATCGATGGCGGACAGCGGAGTAAGCGTGGTGGTGTGTCCATCGGCGGCTTTGGCTATGAGACAGCTGGATAAATTTCAGGCGCCGATACACAATTCGATTGCCAATGTCCCGGAAATGTTGGCGGCGGGAGTGACGGTGGGGTTGGGAGTGGATAATATATATGATTTTTACCAACCTTTCGTGGATGGTGATATGTGGACCGAAATGCGAATATTGCAGGAGGCATGCCGGTATTATGATTTTGAACAATTGGTACAAATCGCTACTATCAATGGTCAAAAGATTTTGTCAAAAACAAGCGTTTGATCGGCGTTATTATTATTTAAATGAGCTGTGTGAATTATTTTATATTATGTTCCTAATTTATGTGTCGCAGACTCACTCTTTTCACCATCGTACATTAAGGTGAGAGCTCAAACAGGCGCGTTCACATAAATTAGGAACATAATATAAAATAATTCACACAATCAATTTATTAATAATTTGTAAACAGGAGAAAAATCATGGAGGAGTCAAAATACATTCCGATTGCCAAGTACGAGCCCAAGTCGGCAGATGAAGTAAATAGGGTGGTGCTCTTATATTCGGGAGGGTTGGATACATCAGTGATGGTCAAGTGGATTCAAGATAAATACCGGGCAGAAGTGATTGCGCTGTGTATTGACATCGGTCAACAAGTGGATGATTTGGAAGAGATACGCCAGAAGGCATTGAAATTGGGAGCGATTAAATCGATTGTAGTGGATGCCAAAGATGAATTTGCCAATAATTACATCGCCAAAGGAATCAGGGCCAACGCACATTACCAGGGAGATTATTTTTTGAGTACCCCGCTGGGCCGGCCGCTTTTGGCCAAATTGGCGGTGGAGACGGCTATCCGGGAAAAAGCGGATACTATTGCTCATGGTTGTACGGGTAAAGGTAATGATCAAGTGAGGATTGATGGTACGGTAATAACGTTGAATCCAAGCATGAAAGTAATCGCGCCGGTGCGGGAATGGGGTATGGGACGAGAGGAAGAGATTGAGTATGCCAGGAAACATAATATACCTATCCCCAATACGGTTGATAAGCCATATTCGGCTGACGACAATATGTGGGGAGTAACTTGTGAAGGTGGCGAAATCGAAGATCCGGAATTGGTACCACCAATGGACAAGTTTTTGCAAGTATGCGCCAATCCCAACGCGGCTCCGAATAAAGAGGAGATTATTGACCTGGAATTTGAGAAGGGGTTGCCGACGTCTTTGAATGGAATTCAGATGAAGCTGAGCGAGTTGATAATATATCTAAATAAATTGGCCGGCCGGCACGGGGTAGGGATTGTGCATCATCTGGAAGATAGAGTGGTGGGTCTAAAAGTCCGGGGAGTTTATGAACAACCGGCGGCAGCGGTAATTATCAAGGCGCATAGAAATTTGGAAAAATACGTTTGTACGCGGATAGAAAACAAATTCAAAGAAACGGTTGATCAGGAGTGGGCATATAATTGTTACGCGGGGTTATGGTATGAGCCACTGATGGATGATTTGAATGCATTTATTGACTCAGTCAACAAAAAGGTTACTGGTACGATCAAACTCCGCTTGTACAAAGGCAGTGTGGAGGCGGTGGCGATACAATCGCCCTATGCCCTATTTGACGCCAAGATGGCCACGTTTAATAGAGATGAAACATTTAATCAGAATGCTTCACCGGGATTTATCGAGCTGCATACTTTGCAGATGAAAATGGCCAAGATGACTGCCAAAAATGTACTTGTGTCAATCGGCGGGGAGGTAAACAAACGAAGACTGCTGGAAGTAATCAGACAGCTTGATAAATGCGGTTGTCAGCTGCATGCTACCACAAAAACCAATGATTTCTTGATGGAAAATGATGTAAATAGTAAATTGGTGCACAAAATTTCTCAGGAAAAAGAGCCAAATATCGATACAATGATGATGCAGAAATATTATGACTTGGTGATTAACATTCCTTCGCCCGAAGACAATGTAAATGGTGATAAGACTGATGGGGATCGAATCAGGAAGTTAGCTATTTACAAAAAGATTCCTTTGATTACCGATATAGGTAATGCCGAGCAGATGGTGGGCAAGATGGCTAGTTTACTGGTGTGTAATATTGACTAAATGACTAATTTGGCGGTAGAAATAGCTGGCATAAGATTGAAGAATCCAACGATATTGGCGTCGGGGGTGATGGGTCTTAGCAAAGCATCCGTTGGTGATATGATTGATCATGGAGCCGGCGGGTGCGTGATCAAATCAATCAGTAAAGAGCCGCGCCAGGGACACAAAGCGCCCAATATGCATCCGGTGGAGGGTGGGTTTTTGAATGCGGTTGGGTATTCAAACCCGGGATATGAGGCGGCCAAACAAGAATTTGCTGATCTAAATGATTTGGGCGCGCCAATTTGGGCTAGTATCACGGGACAAAATGTTGACGATTATTCCTTTTTGGCAGAAAATTTTTTGAGTGATGAGTTTGCGGGAGTAGAGGTGGTACTATCATGCCCACACACTCCTGGTTTTGGGACAATGGCCGGACAAAATACACCAGAATTTGTAGAAGAGGTAACAAAGAGGGTAAAAGCCAAAACGAAAATTCCGGTGTTTATCAAATTGTCTCCCAACAGTGATCGATTGGGTGAGGTGGCCAAAGCGGGAGAGGCAGGCGGGGCGGATGGGATAGTGGCGGTCAATACGATGGGGCCGGGGATGTATATCGATATCAAACAACGAGCATCGGTATTGAATTTTGG
>JAHJAL010000004.1 GCA_018814055.1 Patescibacteria group bacterium | reverse complement strand
TTCTGGGTGGCCCGGATGATTTTGATGACAACCTATATTATTGGTGAGATTCCTTTTGAAAAGGTGTATTTTCATGGAATGATTACGGATGAAAAAGGAAAGAAAATGAGTAAATCATCGGGAACGGGAATTGATCCGGTGGAAGTGATAGATAAATATGGGGCGGATGCATTGCGTTTATCGCTTTTGGTTGGCAATCCAGCCGGAAATGATATGTGTTTGCGAGAGGAAAAAATTGTTGGACAGAGAAATTTTGTAAATAAATTATGGAATATTTTTCGGTTTGTAGTGGGCAATATCAATGATGGTAATTATGGCAATAAAGTTGATCCAAAAGATTTGTCTGGTTTACAAATGAATTTGGAAGACAAGTGGATATTGAGTAGATTGGACCGGGTAATCCAGCGTAATAGTGTCAGTTTGGATAAATATAAATTAAGTTTGGCGATAGAGGAGTTAGAAAATTTTGTATGGCATGATCTGGCAGATTGGTATATCGAAATTGTTAAGAGTGATTTATATGGTGATGATGAAAATAGAAAAATGGTTGCACAAAAGATTCTAATATATATTTTGGCCAATGTTTTGATATTGTTGCATCCTTTTGCTCCACATGTAACAGAAGTATTGTGGGAGAATTTGAGTGGGGGGAATTGGGGTAAATTAATTGAAGCAAATTGGGCAATTGGTAGTGGATTTGCGAATGAAAAATTGGATAATAAGTTTGAAGAAATAAAGTCAGTGGTGGTGGCAAATAGAGTTTTGTTGCATGATTATGGATTGGAGAATGAAAAAGATAATAAATTATTTATGAAATTGAATCGGGATGATGTTGACGCGGAGTATTTGTCCGAGATAAATAAGAGGCTAATAAAAAATGTAGATATTGTCGAAATTGTAGAAACATTAACTAGTGATATGGTGAGTTATTCGACTCCTATCGCGGATACCGGAGTAATTGTTACTGGTGATGTTAGAAAGAGGGAAGAGCAAAAAGTGTTGGAAGAGATCAAAAAATTCTCGAAGTATTTTATTGGTCTTGAAAAGAAATTGGCCAACAAAGAGTATGTGGCCAATGCACCCAAAGAAGTAATAGAAAAGGACAAAAATAAATATATTGAAGCGAAAGCCACGATGGATAGCCTCTTGGAAAGAAAAGAGAAATTGAGTGGTAAGTAATTGTATTTTGATGAAAAAAACGATTTATAAAATTATCTTTGCGTTATTGCTGTTTTTTTTGATAGTGGGAGGTGGGTTTGGGGTGTGGCAATATATGGAGCCAGCTCGGGTGAAGTCGCAGGAGATGTACTTGAATGATATGGAGAGACTTTGGGAGGCAAAAGATTCAGAGGCGTTGTGGGAATTGGAAAAAGCTTATTTTGTCGGCTTGGGCCATGTGGAGTATCGTCAGAAAAGAGCGTTGCTACTTTATGATTTGGGCGATTTGAGGGCCAAAAAAGAGTTGGAGGAGTTGGTAGATAAGGGATGGGTAAGTGATAAAGTGTATTTTGCTTGCGGGGAGATGTCTTTTCGAGAAGGGGATTATGAAATGGCGGAAGAGTATTTCAAGAATATGTCTGACGCGGTTTCGGTAGATATTCAGGGGAAAGTTTTGTTGTATTTGACTCACATTGCCGGCAGTTACGGCAATTGGGAAGAGGTGACAAATTATTTGGATCAGGCAAAAAACGACAATGTATCCAAAGAAGATACGGTTATATATGATTTGGCATTGGCTTTGGTATTGGGTGATTGGCAGATGGTGGAAGTGCTGATGGGCAGCCAAGATATAATTTTGCGGGAAAAAATTGGAGAGGTGTTTGAATATGTGGATATGGCTTACTATTTGGCAGTAGCTGATGTTTTGATGGATATGGATTTGTCAGATTGGAGCAGGCAGTATTTGCAAGAAGCCAGTAATGTAATTGCCAAGAAGGATATATATAAATTGTATGCCAAAAGCTATTTACAGGAAGGTAATTGTCGGTTGTCTTTGGATTATCTGAAAATGGTGGAGGATATTGATAGCACTGATGGGGAAGTAAATAAAATGTTGGTGGAAGTATATCAGTGTTTGGGTTTGGAAGAGTGGAAAGTGTGGGAGGAATCGAAACTTTCTTAAACACTTTACTCTTTGGTGGCGCTCCAGACTTCTTCGATAGTAGTGATGCCGTCGATGACTTTGAGGACGCCATCTTGTTCCATGGTGGTCATGCCTTCTTCGAGGGCAGCTTTTTGCAAGGTCGATAGGGAAAGTGCTTTTAGGACAACCTCTTCGATACGAGGGGTGATAATTAGGGTTTCGATGATGGCGATGCGGCCTTTGAGCCCGGTGTTGTTGCATTTGGCACAACCCTGACCTTTGAATAGTTTGTCGGGAATACTGGTATGGCCTCTATTTTTGCCTTCCGGGATTTTGTCCAATAGTCTTTTCATCTCGTCTAGAATCAAAGGATCGGGTGTGTATTCAACGCGGCAGTCGGTACAAATTTTGCGTACCAACCGTTGGGCGATAATTAGATTGATTGAGCTAATGACTAGATATGGTTTGACTCCCATTTCAATCAAGCGGGGGAGGGCACCAGCAGCGTTGTTGGTGTGGAGGGTGGATAGGACCAGATGACCGGTTAGTGATGCCTGGGTGGCGATTTTGGCAGTTTCTGCGTCACGTATCTCACCTACCAGGACAATATCGGGGTCTTGACGGAGGATGGATCGTAAACCGCTGGCAAAGGTGTGGCCTTGTTCAGCATTTATTTGGCTTTGGGAGATGCCGCCAATGCGGTATTCGACCGGATCTTCGAGGGTAATAATTTTTTTCTCCGGTTCGTTGAGTTCCTGTAAGATGGCATAAAGAGTGGTGGTTTTACCTGATCCGGTGGGACCGGTATTGAGAATCATGCCGTTGGGTTTGTGGATGGCATTGTTGATTACCAGGTTTATATCGTCGGGAAATCCGAGTTGGGCGAGAGTAATAAATTTTTCGGATTGTTCCAAAAGACGCATGACGGTGGATTCGCCGTGAATGGTCGGCAGGACGGAGACACGAATATCATAATTGGATTTGGCGGCAGTGATGGAGAAGAGATCG
>JAHJAL010000173.1 GCA_018814055.1 Patescibacteria group bacterium | reverse complement strand
TCTCGCAGCTTCCCCTCACCTTCAGCTTAATATCTGGAGTGGATTTGCCTGCCCCAGCATCACCTTTGGTGAGTGACACACCATGTCCATTAGGCATGCTCAGCCTACCCTTCCGTGTCCCTCCTTTGCCTCCATAAGAACGGTACGGGAATAATAACCCGTTGTCCATCGCCTACGCTTTTCAGCCTCGGCTTAGGCCCGACTAACCCTGGGTCGATTAACGGTGCCCAGGAAACCTTGGACTTTCGGCGTACGGGTTTTTCACCCATATTTTGACGCTACTTATGCCAACATTCGCACTTCTATACAGCTCCATCGTTCCTCACGGTACAACTTCATCGCGTATAGAACGCTCCCCTACCACTTAATATAAAATATATTAAATCCATGTCTTCGGTGAATAACTTGAGCCCCGTTGAATCTTCGGCGCATCATCACTTGACCAGTGAGCTGTTACGCACTCTTTAAAGGAATGGCTGCTTCTAAGCCAACCTCCTGGCTGTCTGAGTAACAAAACATCCTTTGCCACTTAGTTATTACTTGGGGACCTTAGACGATGGTCAGGGCTGTTTCCCTTTTGACTATGAAACTTAGCTCCCACAGTCTGACTCCATGCATATACAAAAGATAATTCGGAGTTTGATTAGACAGAGTAAGCTTACGCTCCTCACGCCCATTCAGTGCTCTACCTATCTATTTTAAATGCACAGGCTATACCTAAATATATTTCGGGGAGAGCCAGCTATTTCCGGGTTCGATTAGCATTTCACCCCTATCCACAGCTCATCCATGAGATTTGCACCTCTCTATGGTTCGGACCTCCATCTCGTGTTACCGAGACTTCATCCTGGCCATGGATAGCTCACCCGGTTTCGGGTCTAGTGCATACGACTTGAGTCGGCCATTTAAGCCTCGCTTTCACTACGGTTGCGTTATGTACATAACTTAACCTTGCGCCGTATACAACTAAATCGTTGGCTCATTCTTCAATAGGCACGCCATCACCCTTATTCCAAACAAGTTGGAACAAACGGGCTCTGACCGCTTTGTAAGCATATGGTTTCAGGTACTATTTCACTCCCCTAACAGGGGTGCTTTTCACCTTTCCCTCACGGTACTGGTTCACTATCGGTTAATGAGAGTGTTTAGCCTTGCCCTGTGGTCAGGGCGGATTCACGCCGGGTTATCTCGTGCCCTGCGCTACTCAAGGATTCACACTAAAGTGATTGTATTTTCGTTTACAGGGCTATCACCTTCTTCGGCAGCTCTTTCCAGAGCTTTCAACTAACACAATCTTTGGTAACTTTATCAAAACTTACAGCAGAGTTTAATGTGTGACCTTACAACACCCCAGCATGCAACGGCTGCCGCCTTACACACGCATGAGGTTTGGGCTGATCCCTGTTCGCTCGCCACTACTAAGGGAATCTCTTACGATTTCTTTTCCTCAAGGTACTTAGATGTTTCAGTTCCCTTGGTTGTCTTTGCTCCGCATATTTTTTCAGACGGAGAATTTCATACTCGAAGTATGAAAGGTTTTCCCATTCGGAAATCCCCGGGTCAAAGGTTGCTACCACCTTACCGGGGCTTATCGCAGGTATGCCACGTCCTTCATCGGCTCTCATTACCTAGGCATCCACCATATGCCCTTACTTTGTTATATATTAATCTACTTTTGATATTTATTGACTATACACGCAATAAACACCAAATAATATCAATAGAACTTAATTTAAATATTTTTGATTGCAATTTCTTATCTTGTGAATTGTTAATGAACGGACAGAAAAACAGCATCTTCTTTTTGGATGAAATGCTATTTTTATGACTAGTAATTATTTTATATCAAATATTTTGGCTTTGCAAGTAAATATTAATAGAAGATTTATAAAATCCTAATATGGGTTTTTCGTCAATAAAAAACAACCGATAATTTGGTTGTCAACGTAGGAAGCTCCCGAACTGTACTATATTATAGGTTGAAATGAATGTTTTCGATATTTTCGTGGTTTTGATCGTAGCCAATTAATTGTATGAATTGGTAATTATTGGCTTCAACCATGGCTGAGAAGAAATTTCGGTTGATGATCTGGGGAGCGATGGTGTGAAATTGGTTGTCTATGTCGATAAGATTGATCGAAACATACTTGACGCTTTGATCGGAAGTCCAGTTCAATTGCAGGTGATTGTCTATCAGGAATGTATTGGAGAGATTTATGCTGATTAATTTATCGTCAGTTGGCTCTAAGTAAGTATATGATGGGTTTACAGATAAGATATTGCTATTGTTGGCTCGGGCGGATTGGTAAAGATGAATCTCATTGGTCATTATACCGGTCAAAAGGAAGAAAGACAGTATCAATACAGACAAATGGATGTAATTGTATGGCAATTTATCATGCCAAGCCAAGTAAATTTTGTTTTTCTGCATAAAATATTCATGCAATCGACCCATCGTT
Source organism: Patescibacteria group bacterium (assembly GCA_018814055.1). Classification (GTDB taxonomy): domain Bacteria; phylum Patescibacteriota; class JAHJAL01; order JAHJAL01; family JAHJAL01; genus JAHJAL01. Next base: position 4,112 of record JAHJAL010000173.1, on the reverse strand, counting down.
TTCATTTTTTGTGTTTGTTTTTTTAAATCTTGGTATTGTAGCATTTAATGAATTGTTTTGCAAGGTTTTTCTCTAATATTTGGCAATTTCCCCTCCGGCAACAACGATATTTTGGTGATAAATGACGGCATGTTGTCCTGGTGTGGGAGCTAATTGGGATTTTGGGAAATTGAGGGTAATTTTGTTTTTTGATAATTTTATGTGACAAGGGGTGGGGGTGTGTCCGTGTCGGATTTGAGCTTTGAAGCTCTTTTTTTGTTGGATTTGGGGGGTAATAATTGGCTTTTTTAGTGATATTGTGTCGCACAATATGTTTTTATGGGTATTTACTATTAATTTGTTGGTCGGGGTATCTATGCTTTTGACATAATATATCGGCCCGCCGCCGATTTTGAGCCCTTTACGTTGGCCTATTGTGTAGTTGACAAGGCCGCAGTGCTCCCCTATTATCTCGTTGTTTTCGTTGACTATGGGTCCTGGTTTGGTTAATTTTTTGGCATATCGACTGATAAATGGCTTATATGAGTCCTCAGGGTAAAAACACAGGTCTTGAGACTCTTTTTTTTGGTTGAATTTGAATTCGGGTAGATGTTTGGTGGCTAGTTTTTTTACTTCATTTTTGGTCATATAACCTACTGGAAAAAGTGTTTTTTTGATGATATTTTGGGGCAATCGATATAGAAAATATGACTGATCTTTGGTTTTGTCTTTTCCCCTTTTTATATATGTATAGTCGTCAATAATTTGAATATTGGCATAGTGACCGGTGGCAATATTATCTATGTTTAGGTTTTTTTTTGCTTTTTTGTATAGCAGTGTGAATTTTATCTCTTCGTTGCACCAGATGCAGGGATTGGGAGTGAGTCCTTGGTCATAATATTTGATAAATTTGTCGACTACTTTTTTCTTGAACTCTTTTTCGAAGTTAAATATTTTTAGAGGAATGTTGAGCTTGACGCATAATCTCTTTATAGTTTGCAGGGATTTCTTGTTGCAGCACTTGTTTTCTACACAACCCGTACAAGTTGGGCTTTGATCGTGCCAAAAACGCATGAAAACTCCGATCAAATCATGACCTTGTTGTTTTAGCAAATAAGCGGCGACGGAAGAGTCGATGCCGCCGGATAGGGCGATTGCGGTTTTCATGATGTTATTATAGCTTCTTTATCAGCTCTTTCAAGCTTTGGTGCTGGACATGATATTTATCGGACAAGAATTCATCACGAGTGACCCAGATAAACTCAGTAATGTCTTCGACTGCGGGATTTTGGGCGAGGTCGACTGAGTCGGTTTGGGGGGTACAGAGGAAGGTGGTGGCGACTATTTGGATGTTGTCGAAGCGAAAGAACCAGAACATACCGAGGGGTTTGTCGATGGTGATATCGAGGGCGGTTTCTTCTTTTACTTCTCGAATTAGTGTATCGTAGGGAGATTCACCGTGGTCAACTCGACCGCCGGGCAAGTCCCAATAGGTTTGATTGCCAAACTCTTGTTTGATGACGAGAAATTTGTCTTCTTTTTGAACGATGGCTTTGACAGCCGCTTGGACAGTTTTGTTCATACAATTTTACCCTATTAAAACATGTAATTTACTTTGTACTTCCTTTGTAACTTTGGGAGAAGTTTTTTGGATGAATTTAATTCGTCTTTTTCGCCAATCAAGACTTTTTATTTGGTCGGTGAGGATTACTCCGGATATTTTTCGAGTAGTAAGTGTTACTTCGAAAGGATAGTTCTTGGCTTTGGTTGTAACTGGACAAACTATAACCAATCCAACTTTTTGGTTGTAAATTTTGGGCGACAAAACAAAAGCAGGTCGGCGACCACTTTGTTCGCGACCTTTTTGCGGTGAGAAGTTTAGCCAGATTAGATCACCTCGAGTTGGTATATATTTACTCATTACCAAATCTCTTTTCCTTCCGGTCTGCCAAAATCAACTTCTGAGTGGATATTGGTTTCATCAATTGCATCTATCATATCTTTTAGATTCGGTTGGCCTTGCGGCTTGATAACAATTTGATTGGAATCTTCGACGATTTCCACTTCAGATCCATTTTCAAGTGATAATTCTTTGACGATGGTGCTAGGAATGCGTATTCCCAGACTGTTGCCCCATTTTTGAATATTCGTTTTCATGAATATAGTATATACATTGTATATTCATATATCAAAATTTTTCCGCATTATTGTTTGTGACTGGAAAACCAATGGCTTTTAGAGCATCAATAGCTGTTTGATATGTTTCCTGGCGGACAAGGATATAGTCCTTGGAAAAAGTTGAGACTACAAGGATATTCAAACCAACATCAGCGATTGTCTTGGTAACTTTGGCTAAAAAGCCGACCGTGACAAATGGTTCAGAGACTCTGATTTCGATTAATTTAAACCATTCGACTTTGTCGAAATAATCTACATTGGGGATGTTTTTTTCTTCGGTAACAATCGTGATTTCGTCATTGTCTTTGGTGACGATGAAATGATTGTCAGTGCTAGCTTCATTTGCTTGAAGATAAGCGTATTTTCCTTTGTGTACTATAGCTGTACTTGTTTTTATCACCCTATCCAATGTTTGTTTATTCATTACTTATATTTCATGTTAGATTATAATTTCGAGACCATCGTATGCGATTTCATAGCCTTGTTGGGCGGCGGATTTCGATAATTTATTATGGACTGGGTTGCCTTCGTGGGAAATGTGGGTGGCCAAGAAACGAGTATTGGTTGTGGCCAATTGATCTTTTTTCATTTTTTGGATGTGTTCGATGAATTGGTTGGTGTTGAGGTGACCGTCACCATCGATATCGGGTCCATAAGTGTGATCGAGGATGGCAATGTCAAATTGGAGATTGTTTTGTTGAAATCCGTTCCAAGTTTCACTTGGAAATGAAACAGTGTCGCTACCATACAAAATAGTCTTGTCCCCCTCTTGGATAGCGTATATTAATGAATCATCATTGTGTTCATGATCGGAAGCGAAAGCGGTTATTTGGTAATCTCCGGCAGTGAATGATTGCAGTGGTTTTACGGGGTGAATATCTACATTTAGATCTTTCAAAAATTTTGCGCCCAACAAGTTTGCCGATTCCCAAATTTGCTCAACTTTGTTGGACATATTTTGAAAAGTCGCTTTGGATGCAAATATGTCTAGATGAGGGACGTCTGCAACTGCATAGTCGGGCAGTCGAGTGATTAGATGTGAGGCGTCAAAGTGGTCGGAGTGAGTGTGTGTTTGGAGGCAGTATCGTACATCAGCTATAGAAATGTCATGCATGAAAGAGGCGGCCATGATGTCGGGACCGAAATCAATTAGTAGATCATCATTGATAAGTAATGATGATCTTTTGCGGAAATCTTTGCCGCCGAGCTTTCTGGCCTTCCGGCAGACATCGCACCGGCAGAATGGCAAGGGGTAGGAGGTGGCGGCGGATGTGCCTAAGAATGTTATTTTCATAAGGTTTATGTAGATATAATTCTTTCTGGATCCCCGATCCCTAGCTCCGCCCAAGGCGGATTAGGGTCGAGGATGACTATTTGTTTACGAGTAAATCAAGGTCGATTTTGATCATATCAAAACGTTCCTCGAGGAGTTTTTGGCAGTCGCTGATGGCGTGATTGTACATGTCGGCGTGCAAGTTTTGGAGGAAAAAGTCGAGGATGTTGCCGGCAGCGACGATACCGATTTTTTGATCGAGCTCTGTATCAAAATAAGTGATGATTTGCTCGATCAGAGTTCTTCTTTGTTCGCCAGTCAATATATCGCGTTTGCGCTTGATGCTGTTCATGAAAATTATTAGATAAGATATTTAATAGCGACAAAGCCCAATATCAATAATAAAGTGACAGCAATCGCCAGCAAGTTGAATTGACGGTCGATAAAATCTTTGATGCGGGGACCGTATTTCCATATTAGGAAGGCGATGATGAAAAATCGGGCGCCGCGGCTGATGGCGGAGGCGAGCATAAATATGGCAAAGTTGATGTTGAATACGCCGGCGGTGATGGTAAAAATTTTGAAAGGTATGGGAGTGAAGCCGGCGGTAAATATGGCCCAAAAGTCCCATTGATTATAGGTTTCTCTGATGCTTTCATATATTTCTATTGTAAACCCAGGG
>JAHJAL010000172.1 GCA_018814055.1 Patescibacteria group bacterium | reverse complement strand
TATTTACAATATATTTATAATCCATGTATTTGCGAAAGGTGTCTATGAGTGAATGGAAGTAAGTTATTTTTTGAGTAAATGACGCGTGTTTTTATTGTTTTGTAATATAAAAAAGGATTAGCAAAATGAGTGGTGTCTTGACAAAAATTAGAAAGGCTCTTAAAAAGAAAAGGGTGAAGTTGTTTAGAATAGATGACTTCAATGCTGCCAAGAAAAAACATTTACGAAATATAACTTTGCCGAACGGTAAGTTTATGATATTGCCAATTGATCAGGGGTTGGAACATGGCCCAACTGATTTTCTGGTCAATCCTGATTGTGGAGATCCGGAGTATCAGTTGCGTTTGGCCAAGGAAGGGGGGTATTCAGCTATAGCGTTGCAAATTGGTCTGGCTAAAAAATATTGGTCAAAACCGGAGTACAAAAAATATGTACCATTGGTTTTGAAACTGAATGGGAAAACTTGTATACCGGGAGATGATCGTCCTTTTTCTCCTTTGAATAGTAGTGTAGAGGAGGCGGAAAAGTTAGGAGCAGATGCGGTGGGTTATACTTTGTATGTTGGTTCTGCCAGGCAGGATGAGGACTTCTTGCAGTTTAGACAAGTTAGGCAGGAGGCCGCCAAGTACGACATTCCGGTCATTGTTTGGGCTTATCCTCGGGGGGAGCAGATCAATGCGAATGGGGGCAAAAATAGTTTGGCGGCGGTTGATTATGCAGTTAGGGCGGCGATGGAGCTGGGAGCTGATGTGGTAAAATTTAATTGGCCGGAATTTCCCAAGAATGGTTTTGCTAAAGGGAGTTGTTTTGAGGAATACAATACTTTGTCGGATTTGAATCGGAAAGAGAGATTGACAAAAGTTGTACAAACGGCGGGAGCATTGGGAGCGATATTGTCCGGTGGTTCGAGGGTAAGCGACAAGGAGTTATTGGAGCACGTGAGGACTGCTATGGAAGTGGGGATGGATGGAATTATTTTTGGGAGAAATGAATGGCAAAGGGAATATAAGTCAGCACTTTTGATGTCTACCAAAATTAGAGAGATATTGTTGGCATAAGCCGCCATCGTCTAACGGTTAGGACGTCAGATTCTCAATCTGGTAATCGGGGTTCGATTCCCCGTGGCGGTACTTGATGTATAGATTTTCAATTTTCACACAATTAGTATATTGTTTATGTGGTATCATTCAATACAGACTTTTGATTTGTTTGGGATAACGGTTCAGGTTTGGGGCTTGATGCTGGCCGTGGGGGTGATTTTGGGGTGGTATTTGGTTGACTACAACTTGTGGTGGAGACAAATAAAGCATGATACTTCGTGGGTGGTGCTCTGTTTTGTGTTTAGTGCGATAGTGGGGGCGAGGTTGGTTCATGTGCTGATTGAGTGGGATAGTTATCGAAATAATTTATGGAGTGTGTTGGCGGTTTGGCAGGGAGGGATGGCTTCTTATGGCGCAATTATTTTTGGTTTTGGATTTCTTGCGATATATATTTTCAAAAGAGTCAAGGAAAGGGCGGATTTTTGGGATGCGGCGGTAACGCCTTTGTTTTTGACGTTGTTTTTGGCACGAACTGGATGTTTTATGATCAATGATCATTTGGGTAAAATTGCGAATTTACCTTGGTCGATCGTGATATGGGGGGAATCAAGGCATCCAATATCTCTGTATTATATGTTGATAGCTTTGTTTATGTTTGCTTTGAGTTCCTGGCTGTATTATCAAAATTTGCAAAGGGGAAGATTGATTTGGTTGGGTTTGGGAGTGTATGCTTTGTTGAGAGTACTGGTGGACGTGGTGGCCAAGGATTTTGAGGGGAATATGGATTCGTGGTATGTAACGGTATGGGGAGGGGCATTGATGATATTGGTGGCCGGTGTTTTGTGGATGAAATCAGCTAAACGTTAATCTACCTTTAATCTTTTCTTAATCTTGTGGTACAATGGGGTTAGTGATTGACCGCAAGATTTCTTTATATACGAAAAATGAAAATATTGGTAATAGAGGATGAAAAGAGAATAACCAGTTTTATTCGTAAGGGGTTGCAGTATGAAAGCTATACCGTGGATATTGCATATGACGGAAATGTTGGATATGAAAAAGCCCGTGACACCAGTTTTGATTTGATTGTGCTGGATTTGATGTTGCCGGGAATGAGTGGTATTGAAATATGCCGCAAGATAAGGGATGAGGGTTTGACAACACCAGTAATAATGTTGACAGCCAAGGATAGTGTAGATGACAAAGTGAAGGGTTTGGATGCAGGAGCAGATGATTATCTGGTCAAACCGTTTGCGTTCAAGGAATTGTTGGCTCGAGTGAGATCGCTTTTAAGAAGGGGTGATAGTGTAAAAAATACTGTACTCAAAGTTGGAAATTTGGAGCTTGACCCGTCAAGCAGGGAGGTAAAAAGAAATGGCAAGGAGGTTGAATTGAGCCGTAAGGAATATAGTTTACTGGAGTATATGATGAGAAATTCAAATCAAGTTTTGACCAGGACCATGATTGCCGAGCACGTGTGGGATTATGATTTTGATAGTTTCACCAATACGATTGATGTATATATCAGATATTTGAGAAAAAAAGTTGATGAAGGCGAAGAAAATAGATTAATTAAGACGGTGAGGGGAGTCGGGTATAAAATTTGTGATAAATGAAAAGTGTTCCTGTTAAAAAATATCGTAATCCGTTCGAAATTGAGAAAGCCCCGGCAGGCTGTCGGGACTGTCAAACATTCAAACTTCTGAAATACATTATTGATGAGATGCGAGAGGGTGCTACTCTAATCAATAATGAGGGTGTGTTGGAATATGCGAACAAGAGTTTTTTCGAGATGGTAGGATATCAATCTAGTGAGATAATCGGTAAACACTGGTCTTATTGGTGCCATGACGAGGATCTGGTCATGGTTGGTGACAAGAAAGTTCTTAAGAGTGAGAGACTGGTGGATGGAGTTTGTCGCTATCGTATTAGATTGAAAAAGAAAGATGGGACATATATCCCGGTTCTGTTGGTGGTATCCAAAAATGTGGATTCGCAGTATGGCATCAGGTCTTTGGGTTTGATATCGGATTTGTCCGGTTCAGGCCTGATTGAGGGGGAGTACCAACAAGTTTCAGTGATTAACAAGGAGATTTTGGAGACAATCTCTACCGGTATTATCACTTTGGACAAAAATTTATTTATCAAAACGATAAACAATCGAGTGGCGGTATTATTTGATAAAAGCCGGGAGGAGGTGAGAGGTAAACGAATAGATGATGTTTTTCCGAGTATCAGGGTGATTAGTGAGTGGGCGGTGTGGGTTTTGAGGACAAAGCGACCGTATAAAGTTGATCGGTATAAGCTAACGATACCCTTATATGATCAACTGGTCTTTGTAAATGTAAGAATTCATCCTTTGTTTGATGGTGGTGGTAAGATTTATGGTGTGGTTTGTGCTTTTGATGACGTAACCGGAAGCGCCGAATTGGAGGAGGAAATTGAGTTGTCGTATCGTAAATTGGAGACAACACATAAGAAGCTTGAAAATTTATTGAAGAGACAGTCTGATTTTTTGGCGGATGTCTCACATGAGCTAAGAACTCCCTTGACTGTGATTATGGGTAATATTGAAGTTGCCTTGGAGGATAAGCGATTAAAATTTGATGAATTGTATGATGTTCTAAAGCTGGTGGAAAGCGAGGTATTGCGTATGTCGAAGATGGTTGAGGATTTGATGACTCTGACAAAAATGGAGGATGGCCAGGTGAATTTAAGAATGAGTAAATTCGCGGTGGATAGTCTTTTGAAAAATATATTGAGTCGGATTGATAGAGCCAATAAGGGGAATCGGCAAGTGGTTTTCCGAAGAATCGAGAAGTTGGTATTGATGGCCGATAGAGACAGGATTGAATCTTTGATATGGAATTTGATAGATAACGCGATTAAATACACTTCCTCCAATGGCTTGGTAGAGGTGGATATATACAAAAGTAAGGCCTTTGATAGAGCTATGGTGATTGAGGTAAAGGATAATGGCCATGGGATTCCGCTAGATAAAATTGATCTAATATTTGATAGGTTTTATAGAATTGATGAAGCAAGGACAAGAACTGAGATTGGTGGTTCAGGCTTGGGCTTGGCGATTTGTAAGTGGATTGCCGAGGCCCATGGTGGTGAGATAAGAGTGGAATCGAAGTTGGAAAAAGGATCAAAGTTTGTTGTGAAAATGCCTATTGTAGTGGATTAATCAAGTAGTTGGAAATAAATGATTAGAGATCTTTAATCTTTTTTTCATGATTTTTTTAATCACACTCTTCTATATTGAGTATAGAAGTATTTTTTTATGGAGGTGAATTATGGCAAGCGTAAGATTTATTCAAAAAAAGAATTTGGGCCGGATTGCTGATCGTTTGGATTTTGCGGTGGGAAAGTATACTGATGCTCAGCAGAAACTCAAAGAGTTGTTGGATTTGGGAAAATCGATCCTGCAGACGGCTGAGTATGCTGAGGTTAAGATGGAGGTACTCTACTGGCATCGGCGGGTAAGTGAGTTGAAGAAACTTTGTTATAGCACTTATAAGAAAAAAACTGGAACTGAGATAGGCTTGGGCTCGACAGTCAAGGTGCGTTATGGCGCAGTAATGAAAGAATACACTATAGTTACTTCTTTGGAGGCAGATCCGGCCAATGGCTATATATCAGTTGATTCTCCTTTGGGTAGGGCGTTGGTCAATAAGAGGGTCAATGAAGATGTTTCAGTAAAGGCGCCCTCGGGAGATTTTGTTTATAGTATTGAGGCGGTAGTATAATAATCGAGTAGTTTTTTGTTGAAGGCCCGCGAATATTCGCGGGCCTTTTTGATGGTAGCTATAATTACAAACTCCTTCGAATGACTTTAAATGGTCGGAAAATTTGTTAGTATTAGGTTATGACATATTTAATATCAATTTGGCTGGGTAAAATTGTAAAGAATGCATTGAGGTTGTTTGGTTATGGCGCAACAGCTTTGCCCGGACTGGTAAGTTACAAAATCGATCCGGATGTACTGACAAGGATAACCAGTAAACTCAAACATGGCTCGGTGTTGGTCACGGGTACCAATGGCAAGACGACCACTTCACGAATAATTAGCGCGATATTGGATAGGCATGGATACGCAGTGGTTGGTAATCGGTCGGGATCTAATTTGGAAAGAGGCCTGATATCAACATTGTTGGATGTATCGAATTTTTGGGGTGAGGTTGAAGCTGATGTGGCGGTTTTGGAGGTAGATGAAGCTGATTTGGTGAATATAATCAACAAGGTATCGTGTAAACATCTGGTGGTTTTGAATTTTTTTCGTGATCAACTGGACCGATATGGTGAATTAATGTCATTACGAAATTTGATAAAGAAGGCGATATTGGAGATGCCTGCCGGTAGTCGGGTAGTATTGTGTGCCGATGACCCGTTGGTGGTTAGTTTAACAGATGATGTACCCCAGGGAGTGGAGGTGTCGTATTTTGGATTGGATATTGATATCGAGAGCGAGAATAATTTTGCAGTTGATGTATCAACTTGCGTAAAGTGTGGTGGTGATTTGAAATACAATAAAGTGTATTTATCTCATTTGGGTAATTATCGGTGCGGCAGTTGTGGTTTTGCTCGCGGGGAACTTGATTATGCAGTTACTGAAGTGAAATTGCACGGAATTGAAAAAACGGAAGTGGTGGCTGTACTTGATGATGGCAGTAAGATACAGTTGGAATATCAGATACCCGGCTTGTTCAATGTATATAATCTATTGGCGGCTTTGGCGGTGGTAAGCGGATTCGATATTGATAATGAAGTGGTGGTTGAGAGTGTGGCCAAGATTAAACCGGCATTTGGCCGGTTTGAAAAAATTGATCTTGATGGTAAGGAAGTGATCTTGATGTTGTCCAAGAACCCG
>JAHJAL010000171.1 GCA_018814055.1 Patescibacteria group bacterium | reverse complement strand
TGTGGTTGAAGTGGGGATCAAACTTGATCCTGAAATCAAAAAGAAGGTGCTAATAGAAAGGGGTATAGTTCCTCAGTTGATGACTTTTGGGGAAGTGATGTTCAAGCCAGGGCAGCGGGTGGAGGAGCACAAGCACGATACGATGTTTGAAGTTTTTTTTGTTCAAAGGGGTAGAGCAAAGTTTGTGGTGAATGGTAAGGAGGTGTTGTTGAAAGAGGGGGATTGTTTGACTGTTGAGCCGGGAGAGGTGCATTCTCAAGCAAACCCATTTGAGGGAGACGTAACGTGGTTGTATTTTGGTATAGCAACTGATTAGGTAAATACTTATTTGTTCTAAGGTGTAATTTGTGAAAAAAATGATTAAAAGAATTTGTAAATAATTAATGGTGGAATGATGATTGATGAAGCTTCGTGGGATAAATTTTATCGTGAAACTGCTTTGGAGGATATTCCATGGAATAAAACTCAAGCTGATTGGTTGGTGGAATTGTTGGATGCGGGTAAATTGGGATCTGGTCTGGCGCTAGATTTGGGATGCGGGGTAGGCATGAAGTCGATTTTGTTGGCGGAAAATGGATTTGATGTAGTTGGTATTGAAATATCACAAAGAGCGGTAGAATATGCCAAGGAAAATGCGAATAAAAAGGGACTCAAGATAAAATTTCTAGTGGGCGATGCGACCGATTTGTCGTTTTTGGGAGATGTGAAATTTGATTTGGTGGTTGATTGGGCGGTTTTGCATTGTATTGATGAGGAGAAGAGAGAACAATATACCAAAGAAGTGGTGGGGAGGGTGAAGAATGGTGGTAAGTTTGTTTAGCGGTGTTTTAGTACGGATGGGGGTGATATAAAAGTGGCGGAAGTTCAAATGGGAACGATAAGTTTGTTATCTCGCGATGATATTGATAGGTTGTTTGGCAATGAGTTTGAAATAATCGAGACAAATCGAAGTAAACCTTTTGGGAAGCAACCGCCAAGCAAGTGGTTTGATGAGTATTTGATGGTGAAGAAGTGATGTTGACAATATAATTATTACGTAATACTATGGGTATAATGTTAAGTAAAGAAGTATGAAAAATACAGGTAACGACAATTTGGTGAGAAACTTTTTTTGGTTTAGCTTTAGCCAGGTTTATACGCTGGAGTGATTGCTAGTGTAATTTTTCAATAACTTCTTCCAGCGTAAAAGACGCTGGTTTTTTTTATTTATTAAGTATTTTTATGCCTTTAAGTACTCTGGAAAAACCAACCAATATCTGGGAAACGAGAGAGGAAGTCAAAGACCAAGAAAATGGCATGCGGTTGCAGGATGTTTTGAGGCGGGTTGATACGAAGAATCCGGTGATTTTGGGATTGAGGCAAATAGTGGAAAAAAGATTGGAGTTATATCCAGAAAGGGGAGAAAGGATGGTGGTACTGGAGGTTCTTTGTGATAAATTGTTTGGCGCAAGTTTGGATGAGGTAAAAAAGCAAGCGTCTGATGTGCTTCGACCATATAGTACAAATGGGGATTTCAGGAGGACGTTGGTGATTAGTAGCGCAAGTTCAGCTTCGGCTTCTTGGGAGGCGGAGGATAGTATGGAAAAGAAAGTTGATATACCCGGAGCGATTGAAGGTAGGGATATTCGGTGTTTGGGAGATGGTAATGTGGCTTTGGTTAATACAAAAGCTGGTCTGGAAATGGCGAAGTATGGAAAACAACTCAAAATATTGGATTTGGCGAATGAAACGATATTTACTCAGGGTGATGGTCGGGGTGTTAAAGGTTCAGATATTTATTACAAGTCTGATTCACTGTTGTTGCTGATGTTGACCAATTCTGAATCGGAAATTATAGCTGGTTTATCGGAAGAATTGAGGAGTAACCCGGTGGTTCATCCATACAATCTGGATGAGGAAACCCAAATGACTTTACTGTGGTTGGCAAGAAAAAATAAGATCGAGAGATTGGATGTTAATGCTAATTCACCGGAAGTGGGGGTGGAGTTGACCAGGAAGGGTTATAGATATCCGACGGTGGAAAAGGCAAATGAATTGGTTGATTGTGGAAATATATATGACATGCAAAGAAAGGAGTGGGAATTTTCTCAGGCAGCCAAGGAAATAAATTTCCATCCTGATTGTATGCCGGGGTATGTCTTGACAAGACTAGATGATAAGGAGGATTTTGCTAAGAAAGTCCGGCTGGGATGTGAGTTGATGTCGCGGCGGTATGGCTTAGATAAGTTGTGGGTCAAGCCTGACCGAGGAACTGATGGGGGTAATCAGTTTGCGATATCGACT
>JAHJAL010000170.1 GCA_018814055.1 Patescibacteria group bacterium | reverse complement strand
TTTTGAAATAAATTATTTTGCGATAATATGTCCATTTTGGAGGGGTTAAGATATAAAAAAACTCCCGTTTTGTTGGTGGGAGGTGTTTGGTTTACAGGTATTTTGATAAGATTATTTCGGGTTATGCCAGATCACCTCCCGGGGGAGTATAGTATAAATAGTATAGGTAATCAGCCGTGACTGGCGGGTGTGTTGGGACCTGAATTGTTGGTTGGTTGATTCCATATTGTTTAGATGATAAATTAATATAGAATGAAATGCAAGAGGAAAATAAATGTAAATAGTAATGAATAATTAATAATGAATAATAAGACGCTATTCGACTTCAGTTTGATAGCATTGTTCACAATATATTATCTCTTCTCGCTGGGGAGAATATGAAGTGGCAAATTGGTTGGGGCAGTGAGCATTTTTGTGAAAGTGTTCGCGTGAGTTTGACCATACTTTATTGTCTGAATGGGTGCCGGCGCATTGGCAGGGACGGGAGAAAGTTTGAAGGGGGTTGCGGTATTTGATGCGTTCATAGTAGGCACAGTTGGGGCAGGTGTCGGGCAGGGGCATGCCGGTTTTGATATGGATTGCCAATTCCTGGGGTTGGATACGGTAGCAAAGAGTGCAGGGGTGGTTGCAATTGCCTTGGTGTTTACAGCCGATAATTTCTTTTAGTATTGATTCGTTTACTTCGCTGATTGATTGAGGCAAGTCTGAGCCCATAATAGTGGGGGTGATATTTCGATCGGCTGGTTCTTGCCAGATGTAGCCTTTTTTTATAATCTCTTCTTTGGATAGTGGGTAGAATTCTTGGGCAACACAATCGTTGTAAGCAAATGGTGACATTTTGGGAGGAAAGAATTCGCCGTATTTGTAAATTTTACCTAGTTTGTCGGTATATGGCATATCATTCATGTGTTGTCTGATCTTGGGTAATAATTCTTCGTATTCGGCTTGGGTGTATTGTTTGTTTAGAATACAGTATTCTTTCTTGGTTGGTCCCACACAGCCAAGCATATTTTTGGAAGTGCCGACAAAGAGACAGTATTCATAAAAATTGTTATTTCCACTGGCGTTGTGGGCGCTAAATTTGACGCAGTAGCTGTCGATGCCGGGGGCGGTGGTTTCATACATTAGTTCGCCGGCGGCGCCAATACAATCCGAGCAATCTTTGTTCCCGATTGATCGGAGCATGTGGTAGCAGTTATCTTGATCGTTGGAATAATAAATATGATGTGAATTGTTGGAATTATAGACGAAATCACCGGTGACATTGTGGTTGCTAAACTGTGAGGCAAATTTGTGGAGGGATTTTAAATACATTTGATGGAATTGCTTTTTGAGTTGTTGGATGTTGTCGGCCGTTTTGGTGAATATTCGCTTGATTTGTTCCGAGTAGTCTTCTTTGGTGTGTGGTTGATTGAAGATATGATATTGTTTGTTTCTTTGGTTGGAGCACATAAAGCAGTCAGTGCAACCAAGACAGTCATATAGGAAGGATGATCCGGCACAGTTTTTGGAATTTACTGAGTAGGAGGAGTTGTTACAATTGGAGCAGTTGACACATTCATAACAAAGCTCTGATTCGGCAACGTTGAAACTGTCCGTGATGTCTTTGCTTTTGTCGATCCAATTGGAGTAGAGGATGTTTTCGGAATTGGTGACCGAGAATGACAGAAAGCAGTTTTTGTTGTAAGCCAGTAAATTGGCATAGTTACAATTTTCGTTGCCGTATTCCAGCCGTTCCGGGAGGGGTATTTGATTGAACAGTTCGATGTACTGATCAAAGAAGGGGCGGTCAAAATCATAATTTTGGCCATAGTTAAACGGATTCCATTTATCAGAATACCAACAATCCTAGCAATAGATGGTGTGTGAGGTATTGGGAGGATACATCATCACCATGTTTTTTTGACACATGGCGCATTGACTGGCGTATAGCGTTCTTTCGTTGCGCCAGAGGAGTTTGCGTTGGATGCGGCAGTCGGGGCAGAAGGTGGGGGGAGGGACCATTAGTTTACTTAATAGTCGTTGTTCTGGTTCGGATAGTTTGAATTGGTTGGGACAGTTTTGGCAAGTGGGCATATTTTTCAAAAATTACAAATAATTTGGTAGTGTATTTTCCCGATTTTTTTGTTTAATATTTTTAGATAGTTATGTTCCAGCAAACGGACTGGCGTCAAAGTTTGCTGGAACATAACTATCTAAAAATATTAAACAAAAAAATCGGGAAAATGGTCTACTTAATGATTATATTAAAAAAGCCGAAAGTATTAAATACTTGCGGCTTACATGAACATATAGGAGCATTTATATGGTTTTGATCAGAAGTTCGTCGGCGGTGTGGGTGTGGAGATTGGAGCTGGTGACTATGATGACTTTGTCGTTTTTTTTGAGTTGGCGGGATTTGATCAGTTTATTGATAGTGGAGGGAATCAATGATTCGGGTTTGGTGGTTTTGGTTAATAGCGGCGCAACTCCCCAAAGAAGGTTGAGTTGGTGATAAATGGTGTCATCATTGGTGGCGGCGATGATGGGTGTGGGGGGACGGTGACTGGCGATAATGCGGGCGGTCTGACCGGTACGGGTGGGGACGATGATAAATTTGGCATGGTTGTCGATAGCGAGTTGGCAGGCGGAGGCGCATAGGGATTCCAGTTGGGAAGTGGGACATAGGGCGAGAAATCCATTGTCGGGGGTGTAAATGTGTTGCTCGGTGGTTTGACAGATTTTGGACAGAGTATTGACTGCTTTGATGGGGAAGTTGCCGACAGCTGATTCCTCAGAAAGCATAACAGCGCTGGTGTTGTCAAAGACGGCGTTGGCGACGTCCGTGGTTTCAGCGCGAGTGGGAATGGGATTGTTGGTCATGGAGGCGAGCATTTGAGTGGCGACAATAACCGGTTTGTGCAGTAAAATAGTTTTTTGGATTATAGTTTTTTGGACGATGGGGAGTTCTTCGATAGGTGTTTGTAGACCCAAGTCTCCGCGAGCCACCATGATGCCGTCAGCCGCTTCGATGATATCGTCGATATTTTCCAGAGCTTGATGTGTTTCAATTTTGGCAATTATGCGCGAACTGATTTTGTATTTTTGAAGAATTCTTTTGAGTTTGGCTATGTCACTGGCTTTTTTGACAAAGGAAAGAGCGATGTATTCTGGCTTGAAAGTGGTGCCAAATATCAGATCTTTGATGTCTTTGGAAGTGATTGATGAGATGTTTATAGGTACATTGGGTAAATTAATGCCTTTGTTGGGTTTGATGTGATAGGTTGAAAGAGATTTGAAGGTGACGTATTTATTTTTTTTGCTAATGGTTGTGACCTCGAGTTGGATTTTACCGTCGTCAATCAATATTATCTGTCCTTTTTTGAGATATTTGGAAAGATCAAGTTTGTTGCATATAAGTAGGTTCTTTTTGGCAAGGACGTGTTTGGTAGGTTGGTGGGCGATGATTAATTTGTCATTTTGTTTGACCGACAGACCTTCTTTGGGTTGGGAATGCAGACGGATTTTTGGTCCGCAGAGATCTTGGAGGATGGCTACCGGTTTTCCCAGTTTTTTGGCTTCAGTGCGAATATTGGTGATAGTTTTTTTGAAC
>JAHJAL010000169.1 GCA_018814055.1 Patescibacteria group bacterium | reverse complement strand
GGCTGGATTTTTTTGTGTTACATAGGATATGATAGATGAGATGATAATGTTTTAAAATAGAGTGTTTTGGAAGATGATTATCAATAAATTAAGACAAATTGGGGATCCAGTTCTGTACAAGAAGGCAGAAAAAATATCAAGCTTCAAGGGTCAAGTATTAACGATTATAGAGAATCTCAAAGATTCATTGCGGGAGCATGATTTGATTGGATTGGCGGCGCCACAGATTGGGAAAGGTGTGAGGGTATTTGTGACAGAGATATATGAGACGGAGGCAAGGAAAGGGGAAGAGACTGATGAGCTGAGAGTGTATGTCAATCCAAAAATTGTGTGGCGGTCAAAGAAAGAGGTGGAAATGTGGGAGGGGTGCGGAAGTGTGGTGGATGGAAAGTTGTTTGGACCGGTGGTGCGGCCGAAAGAAGTGGTAGTGCAGGCGTTGAATGAAACCGGAAAAGAATTTGAATTGAAAACTGATGGTTTGCTATCAAGGGTGATTCAACATGAGTTTGATCATTTGGAGGGTGATATTTTTATCAAAAAAGTGGTTGATCCGGAGAGGTTGATGGAGAAGGATGAATATTTAAACAGGATTGTAAAAAAATGAAAGAGGCTCCTTTTTGGGGAGAAAACAAGGAGGAGGGCGAGAAAGTTATTATGAATTTGAAATCTTTTGTGGGAAATTATAATAATTTCTGGTTATATTTTTATAGAATACATGACGGTTTTGAAATATATAAAAATAAAGAACATTACAAAAAATTTGTTGAAAAATATTCTGTTTTCAACAATATTTTGTGCAATGAGGTAAAATTAAACATTGAGAGAGGTAAGTATTGTTCAGTTTATCAAGCATTGGAACCACTTGATCTTCATTTGCATTGGGCGTATAGACTAATGAGTGAATTTGTGGACAATCCGGAAGATTTATTGAAATAAATTTTTGTGATTGCTGATAAATGAATTAAAATAAGAGTAGAGTAAATATTTAAAGATACCAATGAAAAACTATATTGTGGTTTGCGGGATTGTGAGGAAGGGGAGTGAGTTTTTGTTGGGCAAGAAGAAGAAATACAAGCCGCCGTATCCGGATGTGTGGCATAGCTTGGGGGGATATGTGCGGGATGTTGATCGGGGATACACGCTGGTCAAAGCAAAGGATTTTGATGATGAGTATTTTCACGAAGAGCTGAGAAGGGAACTGAAAGCGCAAGCCAATATTGAGGTGGAAAATATTGCGTCAATTGTTCCGGAATATCGCAGGAGACCGCGGGAAGCGGTGACTATGGATGAAAATGGTGAAGATGCGCACTATATTTTTCTGGAGTATATGTGTGATTACGCGGGGGGCAAGGTGGTGCCGGATGAGAATTTTGAGAAATGGGAATGGCATCACAAGGATGAGTTGAAAGATTTGAAACTGACGCCGCCCTCGAGGGAGATGTATGTGGAGCTGGGTTGGGATTGGTTGTGGTGAAAATAAATTACGAATGACAAATTACGAATAATTGTAGGGGTGATCCCTTGCGGTTGCCCGATCAAATTAAGAATTAATAATTTTTTTATGATCATACAAGTTGATGAAGAAGATAATTTAATTGGCCTGCGGGCAATCAAGGATTTTGATAAATCTGACTTGATACATCGGTCGGTGCATTTGATACTTATGAATTCAAAGGGGGAAATGATGCTGCAGAAAAGGGCCAAGGGAAAGAGGTGGTATCCGGGTTTGTATTCTTATTCCGTCAGCGGGACAGTGGAGGATGAGGCGTATTTCGAAGCGATGGACCGGGAGATGAAGGAGGAGATCGGTCTGGATTTGATGTTTTGTCGGCTGTTTAAGTATCTGCACACGGACAAAAAGGCGGACAATGCCTGGCGGGTAGTTTATTTGGCGCAGAGTGATGAAAAGGTGAAACCGGATAAAAAAGAGATTGATGAGGTCAAATGGGTTAAGCTGAAGGATTTGAAGAAAGACTTAAAAAATAACCCGGATGCTTATACAAAACCGTTTGCGGCGGGGATGAATATTTTTTTCAAAGAATATTGGAAGAATTATAAATAATTACTACCAACGAGTTGTCTGTGAATTATTATCATCACCATTATCTTTCTTTTTAACGCTTACCGCTTATTGGTACAATTGTGGTTATTTTCGGCTAACCTTTATTGGCGATATTATCTGATAATTTACTACGCGCCGTAAAAAGAAAGATAATGGTGATGATAATAATTCACAGACAACTCGTTGGTTAATTTATGATCGAATACGAACTGACATTTTTGGCTAAGTCATTGCCGAATGGATTGGAAAATTGCGAAAAACGGGAGATACTCGACATTTATTTGCCGAGCGTGGCTTGGCATTGTGATTTGCGGATAAGGAGGAATGGGAAGAAATATGAAATTACCCGGAAAAATCCGGTGGGGGATGATGCGTCGGTGCAGCGGGAGACTAATATCGTGATATCAAAGGAAGAGTTTGAAGAATTGGCCCAGGTGGAGGGGAAGCGGGTGCATAAAATTAGACATTATCTGCCTTACAAAGGTAAAACGGCGGAAGTGGATGTGTTTTTGGATAAACTGGAAGGATTAGTGTTGGTGGAGGTGGAGTTTGAAAGTGAGGAGGAAAAGAATACGTTTAAATATCCGGATTTTTGTCTAGCTGAGGTGACGCAGGAGGACTTTATAGCTGGGGGGATGCTGGCGGGGAAATCATATGAGG
>JAHJAL010000168.1 GCA_018814055.1 Patescibacteria group bacterium | reverse complement strand
TCATTAATAAATTTTATATATTCTTCTTTTGAATATTGTTTATTAAAAACATAATATTGTTTATTACGAAGTCCTACACACCCAAAACAATCTTGGCAACCTACCAAATCCCGACAAAATTTCAAATTCTGACCATTTTCGCACTCTAGGCAATAGAAACTACCATAAAGTCCGCTACAACCAACGCACTCATAACACAGCTCACACTCTCCCACCTTAAAACAATCCATGCAATTCTTACTGTCATGGATAAATTCGCTGTAATAAACATCTTCACTTCCAGTTACACTAAAACACATGTAGGCATTCTTCACATCCCTGGCACCATTTATAAAATCTGCATTTTCGATTCGGTCCGGATCTATCGACAAATGAGCCTTGGGCACTTCTCTCCATAAATCATGCAATTGTTCAAAAAAAGGCTGGTCGAAATCAAAATCCCGCCCATTTTCTACTGCGTCATATTTCTTAAATTCGTCTAAATGGTATACCTTATGTTTACTATTAGGAGCATAATGACTAACCAAATCCATGCCGGACAAATCAGATTTTCTTTTGTATACATCGTGAATATTTCGAAAAGACAATCTTCGCTGCAATCGACATTCCGGACAATTATTCGGCGGAGGAATCAAATATTTTTTACCGGCAAATTCCGGACTTACCTTTTTTAAAAATGTTAAATCATCATCCTCAACTACAAATCCCGCACCACATTGTCGACACATTTTATTTTCCATTGTTTTATCCTGGATTATTTTATAACGCAGTTGGGGTTATTTATTATTTTACAAAATGGCCCCCGCGTAGAGACGCAAAATTTTGCGTCTCTACCGAAGGCAACCAACGCATTATTTAAATTTATCTAAACTGATCTGATCCCACTGTACCGGCGGATTATCTTCAAATATTTTTCGCAACAACAATTCATATTCATTTTTTTTAAAAATTTTTACTCCCCTTTCGGCAAAAAACTTATCCATCATCTTCTTCCCCTCCCCCACCTTCGATTCATCCTCCACCTGCATTTCCACTTCAAAATGATCAGCCAATAATCCATTTTCCTTGGCTGATATTTCAAAATTGCCATATTTATAATCTGTCCGATGGTATTCTCTGGGACAATATCCATTTATTCCCAATGTTTCCAGCACCCCCAACAAATCGGGTGTATCTTTTGGATCAAAATCAAACTCATACTCCTGTCGACTGACCGCACCATAATCACCCTTCTTTACCTTAGCCTTACCCAACACTCTATCACCTCGTTTAGTCAACACCACCGACATAGTATATTTCTTCTTATCAAAAACATAATCAACATCACTCGTTTCCTGACAAAAAATATTCACTTGGTCATACTCATCAATTTTCTCGGCATTACCGTCCAGCCAATCTTTAAATTCTTTGGTCAAATATCCCCTTTGTTCAATTTCTATCATAGAAAGATATATTATTACTCCCTTCAATTATACACTCACCACACAACAACTCTCTATTTCCAGACAACACGGAAGACATAAAATCCTTTCCACATCGACCACAATTAACACTTTTAATCCGATAATGATGCCTTTTACTTATCCTCTCCACATGCCGCACATCCGGATGAATCCTGGGCAACTCAATATTATGTTTGATATAAAAAGCCAATTCCTGCGGTAATATCCTAAAAGGTCTCCCTGATTTTTCACATTTCAGTACACTAGTCATGCAATTATCAATATTATTCTGCGCTTCTGGATTCTTATCAATTTTATAATCGCCAATCGGCAACGGAACGTAAAACTCTCCTTCATATACCAAAGTAAAATCCTCATCCTCCCAATTAGCTTTTACTTTTACCGCTTCATCCTTGATAAGCACGAAATGATCCTGCGCCACTGTTTCATTATACCCAAAAGCCGACACCCACATCGGGAAAAACTCACCCCACTCTCCCGTCTCTTTCATATGCTCAATAATTTTGGGCACCAACTTTTCGTATTCCTCTTTGGTATATTGCTTGTTCAAAATACAATACTGTTTCTTATCATGAATCCCCACGCACCCAAACAAATCCTGAGATTTAAAACAAAACATACAGTAATAAACATTTTTCAAGTTGTACCAACAAATGCCTGTAAAAGCCACTCGGTAAACATTTACAGCCGTATTTATCGCTTCATGCATCAACTGATTACCCAACCCTGTTGTCGACACATCCATTACATCTTTCACATCTCGAAACACATCACTTGAATATCGTACATTCTCACTATCTCCCACATCAAAAGATTCAAAAACATCCTTGGAATTAACAATATAATCGCCAGTACAATTTTCCGAATTTATTATCCTACTCCCCCTCATCGGTTGTTGAGCAAAAAAATCGTCTATTTGTTTTTTAAGCTTATTTTTCTCTTCTTGATCCTCTCCATTATAAATTTTTAACAATTCTTTCATTTGCTCTTTTTCAACCTTCCGATTGAAAGCATAACCATCTTTATTCTGCAAATTACTACAAGCAAAACAATTACTACAACCCCGACAATCCTCCAAATACAAACTATCCCTGCTATCAAAACAATTGCGAGAATAGTGCAAATTGTAACAATTCCGACAATCACTAATTTCATATCCTATCTCACATTCATGACAATAGGTTGAATCAACCAAATCTTTTGACAACTGAATCCAATAATCATAATAGCAATCCTCATTATCACTCGACTCCATCAGCATATAGCAATTCTTATTATTCACCGCCAAATTAGTATACTCACTGTTTTCACTATTGGAATTCATAATATTCGCTTTCGGGACTGCATCATAAAGCTCTTTAAATTGGTCAAAAAATGGTCGATTAAAATCAAATTCCCGTCCATAATCCATCGGATTCCACTTATCACTCCACCAATATTGCTGATCACAAACCGCAAAAGGTTTATTGGGCGAATAAAGTGACACAATATCTTTCCCGGTAGCGTCACATTTTCGTCTATATAATTTCCGCTCATTACGATGTGACAAACGACGTTGTAGGCGACATGTAGGGCACAGAGTGGGTGGTGAAATTAAATATTTTCGTCCACCAAATTCCGGCGACACTTTTTCCAAAAAGATCAAATCCTCATCCAAAACCTGAAATTCAATACTGCATTGTTGGCATTTTTTGTTATTCATTATTAAT
>JAHJAL010000167.1 GCA_018814055.1 Patescibacteria group bacterium | reverse complement strand
TGGAGATTATTGAGTTTTGTAATGATCATGATTTGACCTTTCGATTTGTGCCGAGTATTTTGGAGGTGGTGAGTGCCAATGTGGAGACGCTGACATTGGCGGGGATGCCGTTGATTGCTCTGAAGGAGACGGCTTTGGAGGGTTGGTGGCGGATTATCAAGCGGGGGTTGGATGTGGTTTTTTCGATTGTGGTGATTCTGCTGTTGTGGCCGGTATACTTGTTGATCGCTGTCATGATAAAATTGGATAGTAAGGGGCCGATTTTGTATCAATCAACCAGAGTTGGACGCAAGGGGAAGTTATTTACAATATATAAGTTTCGATCAATGAAGATAGAATACAGTATTGGTAAAGACTATGGAGGCGAAAAGGCGGTTGAGTTGTTGAAGGAACTAGCAGCCAAAAATGAAGCTAAAGGCCCAATGTTCAAGATGAAAGAGGATCCGAGGATCACCAGGGTTGGAAAATTTATCAGAAAGACTCGATTGGATGAATTGCCGCAGATATGGAATGTGCTCAAAGGTGAAATGAGTTGGATAGGTCCCCGGCCACCTTTACCGGATGAGGTCAAAGAATATGATAGAAATCATTTGAAAAGGTTGGCGATAAAAAGTGGGATTACAGGTCCATGGCAGGTGACGGGGCGACATGATTTGAGCTTTGAAGAAATTGTGAAACTGGATACGTATTATATAGAACATTGGTCATTGGGATTGGATATGCAGATATTTTTTCGAACGATTTGGTTGATGCTGACAAAAGCGGGGAGGTAGGGATGCGAGTAGCGATTGTTTGTGACTGGCTGACCAGCCGAGGGGGAGCGGAAAAGGTGACGGAGCAGTTGGCGAAAATATTCCCGCGGGCGGATATTTATGCGTCGGTGGTCAATATTGAATATTTTCCCTGGTTGAAGGATCGCCGGGTAACCACGAGCTGGTTGCAGAAAATACCGGTGTTGCGAGATAAACACCAGTTGTTTCCGCACGTGCGTCCTTTGATTTTTGAAAATTTTGATCTTTCAAATTATGATTTGGTGATTAGTTCCTGCAGCGCTGAATCAAAAAGTATAATTACTAAGCCGAGGACAGTGCATGTGTGTTATTGTCATACTCCGATTAGATATTATTGGAGTGATTATCATGAATATTTTGGAAAGAGATTGGAATTTGGGTGGTTGAACCCGATTATCAAGGTGGTGATGCCATGGTTTACAAACAAGTTGCGGATGTTTGATCGGCTATCGGCCGAGCGGGTTGATTTTTTTGTAGCCAATTCAAAAAATACTCAAAAAAGAATTGCTAAGTATTACCGAAGACAGTCAGAGGTGATTACTCCACCGGTTGAATTTTTGGATGATTACAATGGCAATAAAGTAAAAGATGGTGATTATTATTTGTGTTTGGGGCGTTTGATTCCTTACAAGAAGGCAGATTTGGTAGTTGAAGCTTTTTTGAAAAGCAAACGGAAGTTGATAGTGGCGGGGGATGGTCCGCTCAAGAAAAAGTTACTTAAGATGATTCCAGACCATAGCAGCGTTGAAATATTGGGGTATGTAAGTGATAATGAAAAGTGGAAGTTGTTGGCTGAGTGCCGAGCGTTGGTTTTTCCGGCTGAGGAGGATTTGGGCATTGTGCCTTTGGAGGCGATGTCGTTTGGTAAACCGGTGATTGCATATGGCTTGGGAGGTGTCTTGGAAACGGTGATTGATGGAAAGACGGGAGTATTTTTTGATAGTCAAAACCCGGAGTTATTGAATAAAGCGGTTGAGAAGTTTGAAGGCATGAAGTTTGATAAAAAGAAAATCAGGGAACATGCGAGGGGATTTGGGGAAGAGAGATTTAAAAAAGAGATAATGGGTTTTATAGGGGAAGTAGTGGGAAATGAACAATGAATAATGAAAAATGAATAATAAATAATCGTCAATGTTCTGTCTTTGATTATTCATTATTCATTATTAATTATTAATTTATATTGATGGATTTAAAAGAATCATTAAAACCTATTATCAGATATTGGTGGGTGGTTGTTTTGACAATTATCGTGGCAATGTTGGGAATAGTCGTTGTTGACAAGATGCAGCCGGCGTCATATGACGGAGCGGTGACTTTGGTGGTTAAACAAGTATTGCCGGCCAGCGAAGAGGGAGTGGATTACAAGTATGATGGTTATTATGCAGTAATGGCCAATGAAACTTTTGCGGATACGATTGAAAGCTGGTTGGATAGTCCCGATGTGGTAGCCGAGATTTATGAAAAAGCCGAGCTGAGTGTTCCGCAAAGTATGAGTCATTTGTCGGGAGTATTTGGAATTGAGAAAGTGCGGTCGCAAAGTGTGTCGGTGCGTATTAACGCTGGTTCTTTGCAGGAGGCGGAGTTGCTCATGGGGGGAATGTTGGAGGTGATAAAAAATAAAGTCGAGCATATGTTGGTGGATAAGGATGGTCAGTCAATTTTCACTCTTACAAATTCAAAAATATTGGTTTTGAAACATGAGGTTGATTATAGATTGCAGTTTGGAATAGGACTTTTGGGGGCGTTGTGTATTGGTGTGTTTCTGACTTACTTTTTGTTTGTAATGAAGGAAGATTGAGGTAAGGTATAAAGGAGGCAGGGCATTGAGAATATTGATAGACGGGCGGGGGTTGTTGGAAGAAGTACGGGCAGGTGTGGAAAGCTATACCTGTCATATGTTGGACAATTTAGTGAGAATGTATCCAGACAATGAATACATTCTTTTTTCATATTCACGGCGCAAGTCTCCACCCAAAGATATATTTCAAAATATTGAGTGGAAACATTATAAATGGTCAAATCTTTTTATGTCTTTGAAATGGCGCTTTTGGCCGAGTCAATTGGCAGAAGATTTAGTAGGAAAAGTGGACTTGGTTTGGTGTCCAAATGTGAGATTTTTGCCTACGAGTGATAAAACAAAGAAAATTGTGACTGTTCATGATTTATCATTTGAACTGATGCCGGAGTGCTATAATACCAAAAGACAACTTTGGCACTGGCATATGAGCATAAGAGAAAATTTGTCCAAGATGAATAAGGTGGTGGCGGTTTCCAAAAAGACCGCCGGTGATATCATAGATATTTATAATTTGAACGAGAAGGATGTGGTGGTAGTGTATTCAGGAACGACTGTTTATAGATTGGATGATAATTTTGTGGAGAAAGTAAGGGATAAATTTGCCATAAATCGAGACTATATCTTGTATGTTGGTACTCTTGAACCAAGGAAGAATATTATTTTTACTATCAAAGGGTATTGGTTATGGAGGAAATATTTGTTGGGAAGGGGAATCAAGGATGAAAATATTCCACTTCTAATGATTGTGGGCGGAGAAAAATCAGCGGCCGGGGAAATAAAAAAATTTGTGGTTGAAAATGGCATAGCTCATAAAGTGAGGATTTTGGGGTTTGTGGATGATAAAGAGAAAAATGCTTTGCTGTCTATGTCGAGGGTATTGATATATTGTTCTTTTTATGAGGGCTTTGGTTTTCCGCCTTTGGAGGCGATGAGATGGGGGGTGCCGGTGATTAGTACGTTTACCGGATCTTTGGGGGAGGTTTTGGGGGATGGAGTGATTAGTGTAGATCCGTTTGATGAGCTAGGACTAGTGACGGTATTGAACAAAATATGGTTTGATAGTGGTTTCAGGGGCTTGATGGTAGATCGGGGGATGAGGGTGGCGAGCGGATATTGCTGGGAGAGATCGGCTTATGAATTTTATCGGGTAATGGTGGAAACAGTAAATAAGTAAATTAACAAATCGTATAAATTATCTTGATGCGTGCTAAATCTGTGTGTTGCAGGCTCACTTTTGTTATAAATAACACATTATGGTGAGAGCTCAGACAGGCGCGTTCACACAGATTTAGCACGCATCAAGATAATTTATGCGATTTGTTAATTGATATAATTAGAAGAGAGTATTTGTAAGCAGGATGGTTAATATAAATGTCAAACGATCGAAAAATTATTGATGGTATCGCGAAAGACGCGGGTGAAAAAATTGAAGAACGACAGGCTGAAACGTTAAATAAATGGCAATTTTGGTTTTATGCGGTTATTGTTTTTGCGTGGTCGGGGGTATTGCGGATTGGTCGGTGGACGATGTTGAAAATTGTGGATTTAAATACATCGTGGTGGTTGGGCGATAAGGACAAACTACATTTTGCCCGCCGGATATTGGTAATATTATTGGGGTTTTTTGTGTTGATGAGTGTTGTATTGGGTGGTTGGAAGGTGGTTGATGGTGTGTTTGGTTTGAAAAATGATGTTGTATTGGCTGGAACTCAAGGGATGCAGGGTGTGAAAGATGGAGTGGATAGTTTAAAGGCGGAGAAATTTTCTGATGCGGCCCAAAAGTTTGCCTCGGCGTCGATAAGTTTTGTGGAGATAAAAAAGAATTTAGAAAAGTATGGCCCGCACGATTTATTTGTAGAGAATAGTTTGCCCGGTGAGGAGTATGAAAATTTGACTAACGTGGTTGATGGATTGGCGGGCATGACCAGAGGTGCCAAGTTTTTGGCATTGGCGCTTGCTCAAATATCGCAATATTCAGATGGTGATTTTTCCAAAGTAGTTTATCAAGTTTTGCAGGGTGACAAAAACTCCAGTGGTATTTTTGAAGCAATTGATAGCACTAGTGAATACATTGAAATGTCATCTGAAGAAATATCCAGATCTTATAGTTTACTCGGTAGTGTCAATGAGTCTTTGTTGCCGGAAAAATACAAGCAGTAATATCGGATGGCCATGGAAGACGCTCCGAGATATATTGTATTATTGGAAGGTCTGAATAAGTTTTTGCTAGGGGCAGATGACATGTTGGGTAAGGATATTCCAGCAAATTACT
>JAHJAL010000166.1 GCA_018814055.1 Patescibacteria group bacterium | reverse complement strand
CGGCTGTTTGACCCAGCAGAATTTTTCATCAAACTCTGATTGCGCCCAAACTTGTCGGGACCAGGATTTCTCTCAAGGTGAATGCATCTGGCCACTGCAGGCCAATAAAGACATGACCAACATTGGCATTTGCACACTACCCGACTCAACCAACTGTGATCAACCCGGCGAATGTCAATGTTACTGCCACAGTCAAAATTTTCTCGGCGAGCAATCCGAAGCAATATTAAATAATCAATAATATAATTAACATGAAAAAAGGCATCTTTCTAACCATCACCCTCATATTTCTTGCTCTATCCGGCTGTCTACCCACCCAACCAAACAACAATCCCCCACCCACCCCGGACAAAACAACTATTCTCAAAAATCTATTCGCTACCAACCACAACCTAGACCCCAACCAAGTAAAAATCAGTTACTCGGAGGAATCCACCCACCATGTCCGCGGCAGTGTTACCCTCGGAGATGCTTTTACCGGCAACTCCGGCCTTTTTCTCGCTACTGACATCCATGGCGACTGGGAAATCGTTTTTGAAGGTAATGGAGTTTTTACCTGTCAGGAAATCGAACCATACAACTTCCCGACAGAAATGACTGAAGACTGCTACGATCCATCAACCACTCCCAACGCTCCCGCCACACCCGAACCAACCACATCCAATGACAATGATACAATCGCCATCATCAAAACCCTATTTACCCAGGAACCAGGTTTTGAAAACGTGACCGTTGATGATATAACCATAGACATTATGCGAACTACCGACCAACACATCAAAGGTATGGTTGAAATCGCCCCCGGCGGACCGGGCAATGCCGGCGGCTTCATGGCATCCAATTATCTAGGATCGTGGGCACTAGTCTGGCACGGCAACGGAGTCTACACCTGCGATCAACTGGCACCATACAATTTCCCTCCCGAAATGCAGGAAGGATGCTACCAAGAGTAAACTTATTGCACACAATAAACACCAATGAATCCAATTATTTCAATAATAATTCTAGTCTTTTCCTTCTACCTTTTGCATCGTGTCACCGATCAATATTTTGTCGACTCCCTCGAGAGAATTGCTCAAAAATATAAACTTTCATCCGACATCACCGGCGCCACTCTGATGGCTATTGGCTCAAGTTCACCAGAATTATTTATTGTGATTTTTGCCTTAGTCCATTCCGGAAATCATCTAGCCATCGGTACTGGTGCAATTGTTGGATCAGCTATTTTTAACATTTTAGTCATCTCCGGCGCCGCCGCCTTGGTCCACAAAATAAAACTTCGCTGGCAACCACTATTGCGTGACATGCTGTTTTACTCAATCGCTATCATTTTGCTCATTCAAACCATTCAAGACGGACAAATAGATCTACCCGAAGCCACTATACTAATTCTGATCTACCTCATATATATCATTGCTATCTTCAAATGGAAAAAAATTTTGCCGTACCGCAACATCAAAATCGATTTCACTCCCAACCGATCCACATTCAAAATCAAATGGCTGCAAAATTTTTCCAGTCCAATCGATACTTTTATTGACCATATTTTCCCCCCCCGCCGGCACTACTTGGCCAATTTCTTCATCTCAATCAGTTTCATAGCCATCCTCAGCTATATCTTGGTCGAAAATGCAATATATCTTTCGACTTTCCTTGGTATCCCCGAATCAATTATAGCTTTAACAGTTCTTGCCATTGGCACGTCTATCCCTGATCTTGTATCATCCATCGCAGTATCCCGCCAAGGCAATGGCAGCATGGCTATTGGCAATATTATCGGCTCCAACACATTCAATATCTTGATCGGCCTCGGCCTCCCCTGGTTTATCGCCAATCTATACACATCAAATTCAATACACATAAATATTGAAAATCTCTATGGATCCATATTCCTCCTGTTTTCTTCCGTACTTTTCACCTTTATCATCCTCTGGCTTCAAGACTGGAAAATCGGCCGCAAAGCCGGCCACGTCTTGATTGGCACCTATATACTTTATATAATTTGGGAAATAACCAAACTAATATAAAATATAATTCGCGCAACTCGTTAATTTAAAAAATATTTACTATTTTGTTTTGGAAATAACCATGACCCCACCGGAACGGCAAAAAATGCTAATCGACGTCTTCGCGCCCAAAAAAGATGAAAAAATTCTTATCCTTCTCGACGTCCCCAAAGAAGGTTTCCCCGACAACCAACCCTGGCAGGGACGCCGCCAAATGGCTAGAGAATGGCAGGAAACTTTCGAACAAATCAACCAAGAACAAGATTTAAACCTCACCATCGATCTCAAGGAATTTCCCACCATCGGCCAACATAATTACTACCTGCCGGACGATATATTGGAACTAATTAGGCAATACCACATCATACTTTCCATGTCCGAATACTCCTACACCACCCCCCTCAAAGCCATCATCAAAGAACCCAATAATATATCACGAATCGCCAGCATGCCGGGAATCGAAAAAAGAATGGAAGAATCTGCTATCAGTGCTGACTACACCAAAGTAAAAAAATATGCCAATGCCCTCAAAAATATTTTGAACGAAGCCGCCGGAGCCGAAATTGAATTCTCCACCAACGACAAATTATTTGTCGACCTCAGATTTAGGCAAAACGCGATTGCCGACGATGGTGACTACACCACATCGGGTAGTTCCGGTAATTTCCCGGCCGGGGAAGGATTTATCACGCCATACGAAGCAGCCGGCAAAGAAAAAGAAAAATTCGGCCCCAGCCAAACCAAAGGTACTATGCCCTTTTTATACGATAAAGAATTAGTAAAATACATTATTGAAGAGAATAATATAATTGATGTTATCGGCGATGGACCCAAAGCCACTGAAATGAAAAAATATTTTGCCGAAAACAACACCAGACGCAATATAGCTGAGTTGGGACTCGGCTGCAATCCGGACGCAGAAATTACCGGCAACCTGCTTGAAGACGAAAAAGCTGGCCTTCATATCGCTTACGGCACCAGCTCACATTTTGGCGGCCGAGTTACCAGCGACACTCACTGGGATCTCGTCTTCTCCAAAGGATGCCCTATCGAAGGTACCACCGTCACTCTGATCAAAGAAGACGGTTCCAGAATCACAGTTATAGAAAACGCCAAAATGAAATATGAATTTCTCGAAACTATATAAATTACTAACCAGTAATCAAAAAACAAATAAGCGATTATCAAATCAATATCTTTGGATATTGTTTTGGATTGCCCTCGCAATCATTTCTCTTGTACTCTTCTCTGACCACTACCTCGATTCTGACGAAGGAGTGGTATTAAACATGGCCTGGCAAATGTGGCTAGGCAAAAAACTATACGTTGATTTCTATGAGTACCTTCCCCCCGGATCCAGCTATTCAATTTTCTTACTATGGAAGATTATCGGCCAACCATCATATCTAGCAACCAAAATATTTTCCTGGCTACTCTGGTACCTATCAGCTATTTTTTTGTATTTAATAACCAGCCGATTTACCAAAAACCCCTCCTGTAAAATAGTTGTCCTATTATCATGGCTGGCACTCAGTTACTGCCAAACCACCATAATCAACCACAACTGGCACTCAACCTTTTTGGCCGTAATTCTGTTGTTTTTTGTTCTCAAAAACATAGAAACTCCCAAATTGTATTTACTTATTCTCTCGGGACTATTTACCACTTTGATAGTCTGGTTTCTTCATACCAAAGGTCTATTTTTATTTGCCTTTTCTGCTATTTCATACCTACTACTATTACCCAAACAACACAAAATCAATCACCTTCTTTTATACCTATCTTCTTTTTTCATTTTTGCATTCATATTATTCTCTCCCTGGACCATTTCTTCCATTTACCAAAATCTCATCAAAACTCCAATAGCAAACCAATATTTGTCTACTACTTTTTACGATCTGCCTGTAATCATTGTGGAACTATTTATTATAATAATCATGTTTACATATTCCACATATACCAACACTAGCAAAAAATTGTGGCTGGCCCTCAGTCTTTTCCAAACAGGGCTTTTGCTCAGCATTTTTTATAACACTGAAATCACTCATCTAATCATCAATATCTTCCCCTTTGTAATCATCTTTTTTGCCGCCGCTCCAACTATTATGTACCGAAATAACTGGCAGCAAACAGTTTTCTACTTGATTACCGTACCCATCATCTTATTTGTATTTGCCATTGATATACATTTCAAGAATACGAATTCAAGTATATTTACCATTGACATCCTGGCACAACAAAACGTCTTCCAAACTGATATCTCGAAACTCAAACAAGCCAAAAACATATACGCCGGACCATTCTTACCTGGTATATACTTTGAACTTAGGAAAGACAACCCATATACTTTGACCCACAATGCCATTTACTGCCGGGAAAATTGTCAAACCAATTACCTGGAAATTTTCACCAAAAATCAACCGGAATATGCTCTGGTCGACTACCAAATGGTCGCAAAATTCAATTACGATCAAAACAACCCCGTCGATCAATACATTGTACAAAACTATACTCTATGTCCACATTCAATATTTACCATCCAGATATATGCCCGCGATCCAAACAACTGCTTTTAATCCACATTTTTATAAATCACCAGCGCCAAGCCATGATCGATATCTACTTCATCATATTTGATCTTGCTATCATATAATCTTTCCAACCATTCATCCAACAACACCAGATAATTATCTTTATCCCCCACCTCACCGGTGTCGGTATAATCATCCTTATCCAAAACATGAATCGCTCTGCCTTGGGGTTTGATCGCTTCATAAGAATTCCATATCACTTTCCATTGATCCTCCGGCCGCAAAAATTTCAGCAACACATGACTGTATACAATATCAAACGGCGCTTTGGGTAACGGCTCCCGACAATCATGCTTTAAAACATTCTCCTCTCCTTCCAAATGATCAATATCAATATCGAAAGTAAATATCTTTATGTTTTGACCCAATAGTTCACCAAAAATCTTCCGATGCCAATCCATCATCCTGATATCCCCACATCCTAACACCGCCACCCTTACCGGTGTCTGCCCGAAACCTGTCTGCCAATCATACAAAACTTTGCCCAATTCATCCTTCATGACTTCAGCCTTCTTGGCTATCTCTTGATCAACATTCAGTTCTTGTAAATGATAATATTTGATCCAATCCATTTTATCAATCCATCAATTTAATCAAAGATCGAACAGTCCTGCGATATCGATCGCGAATCCGTTCAACATACTTCCCCATTCCAATACTATCTACCCGCCTATTTACATAACCCTTCACGGCCTCATTTAACCGCTCATTGATTTTATTCAACCGTCGATCTATCGCCAGCATCTTATCTTCCAAAAAAAACTTCTTTCCTTCGTCAAATTTATCAAACTCATATTCCATCACATCACCCTTGAGCTCTCCAATCAATAAACGATAAGCGCGAACTGATAAATATTTCCTCACCAATCCCAAACGACCCTCCTTTTGTAATCGCCGCACACTAACCCATACATGAGTAGAATACAAAAATCTCAAAGGACGTAACTCCGACGCTCTCCTGGCAAAATCATGATCCTCGGCCAGCTTTATTTCTTCATCAAAGCCGCCCACTCGATCGAACAACCGTTTGGAAACCAAGAGACAAAACCCCGGCGCCTGTGGGTCAGTGTATTGATTGACCTTGAAATACGTACTTACCACTTTGTGTAGTACTTTATCAACTATCAAATCAGTCTCCGGCCAAAAATCACAAGTCGCCAAGTCCAAAAACCTCTCCTGAATTTCATCAAAAGCATTTTGCAAAAAATCAACCGGCAACCTGATGTCTGCGTCAAAAAAGAACAAAAACTCTCCCATCGCAGCTTTTGCTCCGGCATTTCTTCCCATAGAAGGCAATCCGCCCTTGATAACCTTGGCACCAAACTCTTTGGCAATTTGTTTGGTCCTGTCATTGGATCCGGCATCAGCCACAATCACCTCATAATCTTCAAACTTCTGCTTCTTCAAATCACCCAATAGATTGGGCAAATATTCTTCCTCATTGAGAGTCGGGATAATTATACTCACAATAACTTTCTCTTGTCCCATGTATAATAGAAAACCTTATTTAATAAATACCCCCAAAGATATTATAAAATCATTTTATAAATTATCAAAAACTTACAAATTTCTGTGACATCTTTCCCTTAATATAAACTAGCAACAAGTATAATTGCATCTTATAATAATCATCATTATTCCTACACCCATGATCAGCTCCGGCTATTTCAATAAACAAGCTATCCTTATTGACAACCCTATTCCGCGACATAATTTCTCTCACCGAACCCATATCCGCCTTCTTATCTTCTGACCCCTGGACATTCAGCAACGGACATTTTACATTTTCAATATATTTATCAACATTATATTCTCCATTGCATAGCTCCCGCAACTCCTTCGCTGAGACACCAATATTATCACGACCAAGCCAATCACACACCAAATCTATATTATTCTTAATAAAATTGATATCGATACTATTTCCCTTAATTTTATTATTCAACTCATTAACCAATGCTCTATCCATAAGAGGTATAATTGTTCGATTTACCAATACATCCATCCGAATTTTATACTCTTCCCACAAACGGGATGCCGCTAAACAAAGAGCCGTTCCCCCAATGCTTGAACCATACCCACCGACCAGATAACCCCTCTTCTTATATTTTTGAACAACATCCACCAAATCTCCCGCCCGCTTCTGAATACTTACATCCGCTTCTTTATTGCCCTTATAATATTCAAAAGAAAGAGTACTGATATTATAACCCAACAAAAAGTGACGAATCCAATTGTTGCTTGGACAATTTTTCGGGGCTTTCAATCCCTGACTTAACATCACCAATTTTTTTGCTCCCGCCATGTTTTGACTTTGAAGTCGATCATCCATAACCGGCGGCTCATCAATATTTTTGATTCCATCAATCTGATCTAAAAGAACTCCATCATACTCAATACCCATCTGTGGCAACCAACCCCCTAATTCCCGCAAATTCATCAATTTGCCAATTACCAACCGGCCATCTCTCCCCCTGCCAACACCATCTTCCAACCCTCCCAGTCGTTCATCTCCCATTATTTCAATCTCACATTTATCCCTCACTTTCATACATTCTATATTCATTTCTTTTCTGTTACCAAATAAATTAGGATTACTCAATACACATCTACATTCTAACACTTTCCAACACAAAAATCCCGTAATTATCCATATGACAACTACGGGCACAAAACAAAACGGAGAGGGAGGGATTCGAACCCCCGGTCCGTGTGAACGGACAACGGTTTTCAAGACCGCCGCTTTAAACCACTCAGCCACCTCTCCAAAAAGTACCAAGCTCGGAACTTGACACTTAAAATACTATCAATATTTAGAGCATTAATCAATCTTCACTATTCAAGCATTTGCCTTTTTGATATATTATAAAAAAGCATGGAAACACACCCATCATGCCAGAGTTATTAATGACCAAATTTGTCTTATGAAAATTATTAATTATAAATTTCAACTCAAAAGTCAGAACGCCTATGATATGCAGGACATTACCCATCAGATTTCTACCTGGGTTTCTGAT
>JAHJAL010000165.1 GCA_018814055.1 Patescibacteria group bacterium | reverse complement strand
ATTTTTAATTTGTAATTTTTTTACTATCTTTCCCTATCACATTCATTATCATCTCTCTCGAAATTCCTCCCAAGAAAAACATCATCATCACATATATCGCTCCCCCAACTATTACCAACAAAAACAAATTCCAGCTAGACAACCAGTACAAAACCAAACCCATTATTACTACGCTTGGCACTACTTTCATGGTCATTTTCAAATTTGGTAAAACTTTTACATACCCCCAGACAAACACCCCGGACATTATCATGACAATAAACTCCGTCAGTACCGTAATACTGCTAGCCGCCCAATAACTGTATTTGGGTATCAACCAGATATTCAAAGCCAGATTGATAACTACCGAAACCAAAGAAATCGTCATCAGTTTTTTCTGCATTTTTACCGCTATCACCAAATTATTGGAAAGTGTACTAAAAAACACAAATAATACCGCCACTGACAATATTTGCAAAATCAGAACTGAATCACTAAAACCCTCTTTCCCGCCAAGCAATCTAATAATCGGATCAGCCAACATCACCAAACCAACCAACATCGGCAAAGACGTCAGCATCATAAAATCAAAGGATTTTTGATACACCCGCCTCAACTCAGATAATTTCCCCAAGCCATGCTTGGCCAAAGTCGGAAACACCAAGCCGGCAAAAATCGACGGAAAGCTAATCAAGATATCCAACACTTTGTATGGTAAACCATAAATACCCACCTCTTCCTGTGATTTAAACACTGACAAAAATATGGTATCAATATTGAAATAAATCCTGTTCAACAACACCACTACTGCCAAAGGCAAAGTTTCCACCAATATCACTTTCCATATTTTCCAATCAAATTTGGGTACAAGTTTGATATATCTAACCGCAAACAAATAACTAACTCCAAATAACACCACATTACCCACCACATTAGCCCAGATAAAACTCAGTAAATCCCCATTTTGTAATACAAAAAAATATGTCAATCCCAATATAGCCAACCGTCCCAGCACCTCACCAACCACCAATTTCCACATATGCAGATTGACTTGAAACAAAGAAACAACAATTTGATTCAAATTAATAAACCAAAAACTCACCGCCCCAATCGCAATCGCCAAATCCACCACACTCGAATATGGAAAAACCAAATACGCCAATAGCGGCGCCAAAGCCAAAATCAACAATCCCAATATCAAACGCAATCCAAAAGCATTATTCAAATACTTTTCTCCCTCTTTTTTATCCCTTGCCAACTCCCTTACCACTATCAAATACATCCCCAAGTCCACCACAATCCCAAAAAACCCCAGATATGTCATGGTAGTCGTATATTCACCAAACCCCTCCTCACCCAGATAACGAGTCAGAAGCGATATTGTCGTCACACTCGTCGCCACTACCATCACCTTCCCCACCGTCTGTACCAACGTGTTCAACGCAACTTTTGAAGTCAATGATTTCATTAATCTATATTAACAAGTATGAAAAAAATATATTTCGAATTGAGATAATAAATTTTAAATTTATTAACATTTCTTTATCACAATACCACTACACACCAGCATCATGCCCAACAAAAACACGAAAACCAACTGCCCCTGCCACACATCCCACATGTAATGATCAAAAAACTGCAGCCAGATCAAAGCGATAACTACGCTAGACCAAAACACCTTTGGATAATTTTCTACCCGCGAAAATACAACCGTACAAACCAAACCAACCATCATCAATACCAAAAATATAAAACCTCCCACACCCAATTCCGCGAAAACCAGCTTGTAAACATTGTGCACCGGTTGATACATCCACCAAGAAATATCTTCTCCACCAAAGTAAGGCAAAGTCGGCACAAAATTCCCCAAACCAACCCCACCATAATACACCAAATCAATCATCCAATCCGCCGCTTGATCCAACCATACCCTCACATTGAAAGACACATCCCCTGCCAAATCCAAACTTGTCCTGGCAAAAACGCTATCCCAATTCCACCAAACGCCTACCCCCAAAATCATTACCAAGGGTACCCAAAATTCGTAGTTCGTAATTTGCAATTCGTAATTTTTTTTGTAAAAAAAATACTCCACCAAAAAACCAACGACTATAATAATACCCGCCACCCACACACTTCTCGAATACCCCACCAAACACCCCACACTCACCAACCCCAATAGTACACCCCAAACCCAACTATATCTTATAATTCGTAATTGATTACTATATATAACACTTGCCAACAAAACAACCAATCCCGCAAATAAAAAAAAACTATAAACATTCGCGTGTGGCAATCCCCCATATGCCCTTACCACTTTCTCCCCTTCTACCACAATTTTCGCCACTCCCAACTCATTCCTTCCCAAGATACTCTCCCCCAGCCACCACAACCCAAAATCACTTTGCCTCCAATACTGCATTATCCCCCAAATCGACTGAATCACCACTCCGCTCACGAAAAACATCCCAACTTTTGCCAACAACTTCCAATTTTTGCCAATACCCAAAACAATATACCCAAACAACAGAAATACTTCTACTAACTTTATTCCTCGATATAAAGCAATATCCCCATTGATCGCCCAAATCGACGAATAAATCCCCCAAAAGGCCAATAAACCGAAAAACAACACCACCAAACCCTGCCAAACATTCAAATCCCATTCTTCCCAATCACGGTGCCGCCAGAACTTGACCAAAAGATCTACCAGCCAGCATAACAACACCAATACCAGCAAAATCTCCGTTCCATACAGATAATAAGTCATAAAATCTATCACTCTGCCTTCCACCATCGACCATTCCGTAAACCACTGCAAACTCACATTCAACGGCATACAAAAAACCAACATCAAAAAGAAAGTCTCCGACATCTTTCGCCACCAGGTATCTTGTATAGATTGGGCTTTTTTACTCATGTATATATTCTACACCAAATCACCCAATCTTTTTATTTTCTACCAATAAAGGATCATCATCACTCAAACACCCATAACACACCTCAGCCGCTGCTTTGCAACCTCCTCGACAATTTATGGCTTCATTACATCCCAAACAACTCTTAGGAATTACCTCCTTAAATTGACATAAATAATCGTTATTCATCATCTGACCCATATTATCAGTCAATAAATTCCCCAAAATCACGGGTGAATGATTGCACACCCTCACATTTCCCAACCAATCAATTGTAAAATATGACTTATTATTACCCGATGGACAATACCCACTGGACAAATTAGAATATTGGCTCATATCAATCAAGCAAGGTTGAATCGGTATCGAACAGGCCACACCAAAATTATATTTCCCCGCAAATTCATCCAAATACTTCAATGCCACCTTTAATTGCTCAATTGACGGCAACAAATCAACTTGTTTTTTGCAAGCCGGATTAATCCGATTAAACATTAGCCCTCTACATCCTAGAACAACTATCATCTCAACAATCTCAGCAATATCATCAATATTATCTTTTGTCGCCACCATCACTGCCACCACTTTCGCTTCCTGCGAAGTCAAATTGGCTATACCCTCCATCACTTTTTCATAGTCATCCGCTCCCTTAATCTGCCTATGCTGCTCTCCACTCACCCCCACAAACGGAATTTCAAATATTGACACCCCAAATTCCATCAATTTCTTCGCGTTTTTTTCTATCATCAAAGAGCCATTCGTCAAAAAATTCAGCTTCAACCCTTTTTTCCCAATCAATCTCACCAAATCAAAAATCCTTGGGTATAGCAATGGTTCCCCGCCCGATATCGACACCATCCTGATATTTGTTTGATCGATTAACTTATTCAGTACCATTTCCCACCCATCAATATCCAGCTCCTCTCCTTTTGGATAGCTACCATGTTTCCACACATTATAACAATAGGTACAATTATGATTGCACCTTCCCGTAACCTCAAACACAAAATGGCTCAAATCAGCCTTTCTTTGTATCAATTTTTCCCAAAACACCGGCGGGGAGTTTATCTTTATACTTCATATATAAACCTTCTTTATAAATCTTCTCTTCACTCATATCTCGAAAATTATTAACAGACGGTACATAACACATCCATTCTTCCTCTTCTTCCCATCTTGACCCATAAATAGCAGATTGCCACGTCACAACCACTGCATATGCCAAAAATGCAATCAAAGGGAAAACCAATAAATACACTAGACCTTTCTTCAGCAATGACTTTTTCTTGTTAATAAAATATCTAATTATTTCATACAATCCCCATAATATCGAAACCAAAAACATAGAAAATAGTAAATAGTTAATTAAAAGAAAAACATCCTGTTCGATATTACTGTAAAAACCCCGAACACCCACACCATCACCAATCTTGTTGGAAGATTCATGCCAATATAATCCGGCGAAAATAATAAATAACAAAACAAACCATTCCAACAACAACAAAATATTTTTACCAGTCTGCTTCCTTACTTCCACAAACCTCCTCATCGCCCAAAACAACCCCAATCCCAAAACTATACCCAGAATACTAACTAAATAATCCATATTTATTATCCCCTATATTCATAATTCGTCATTCGTAATTTGTAATTTAAACATAAGCGCACCCGGCAGGATTCGAACCTGCGACCTCTGGCTCCGCAAGCCAACGCTCTATCCAGCTAAGCTACGGGTGCAGCAACACCACTCTTTTAAAGCTTCAACCACCTGGAAATCTGATCTGACGAATCCACCGTCCCTCGATCAAGCCTAGTTACATAATTCCCCAAAAACTTCTCCAGCGCAACCACATCAACTGACTCCAATCCAACTGTCAATCGAGGCGGCACGTACTGCCTAGTATTCACATACAACACTCCGTCAAACGTAATCCAAAAGGATTTAATATCTTTGAAAGTATACAACTTTTCACCAACCAACAAACCCTCTCGACTCAAAATATAGTGCATCATCCGGGGCTTTTTGAATGCATATTGATATACAACTACTGCCAACAATACCACAATCACAATCCCCAACCAGTTACTCATAAAAACGAACAATACAATCAAAACTACCGCGATAACAATCAAAGTGTATGTCCAATTTTTACCCTTTTCGTGATAATCAAACTCATTTGATTCCCACTCAAAAACCAAAGAATCATCAAATTCCTCAGCTGTTTTTTCGGGCTGATCCAAATTTTGAACCATAATAATAGTTTTACTAATAAATATTACACTACTAATATACCATATTAACCCAACTCCTCCACTTCCTTCTTCCCCTCTTCCAACTCCTCCACCTGCTCTTTGTCCCTCTCCAACAAAAGTGCTTGAAACTCTCCCACATGTTCCTTCTCTTCCTTGGCCACCGCCGAAAACACCTTCTTCAAATGCTCATCCTCAGTCATTGCCGTCATTTGCTCATATAAATTAATCGCATCCAACTCTGCTATTATGCCCTGCCGAAGCAATTCCACGTCAATCTTATCCTGATCGATTTTACTCAAATCAAACGGAATTTGTGCCAACATAGATTCTCTTTGTATTTAATTATTCATTATTAATTACGCATTACTTTATATTATACTAAAAATAACCACTATATTTAACAAAACACTATGCAAAAATCTCACCAAAACATTCTAATCACCTGTTGCGTCATTATAGTAATCGCTTTGGTCATCAGTGCCGGCATCGCGACTTGGGGTGTCTACCTGGGATCGCAAGAAATTAGCAAATTAGTCGAAGAAGAACAAAAAATCACTGAATACAATAACGAAGCCGTTCAAATCCGGGATGGAATAGTTTTTGAACTTGAATATCTAACCGACGCCATCAACAACGCCCCTACCACCGAGGAAGTATCCGACCAAGCTGATCTCTTGGAAAACGAAATCGAAAAATTCGAAACCTTTATCAAAAATCCTTCACCCTCCCCCGAACTGGACAAACAACATCAAGAATATTTGATTATCGCTAAAAACATTG
Source organism: Patescibacteria group bacterium (assembly GCA_018814055.1). GTDB lineage: Bacteria > Patescibacteriota > JAHJAL01 > JAHJAL01 > JAHJAL01 > JAHJAL01. The sequence goes on along the minus strand of JAHJAL010000165.1, from coordinate 4,681 downwards.
TCAACATCGCCCGCGAAATTGTCTCGCTCGAATACGAAGGCCAAAACACTGATAATGAGATCAATAACTATAATGACGAAATAGACAAACTAAACGACAAAAACCAGGAAATTGCCGATTTCATCGGCGCGTCAGACACATTTGAATACGACTATAAGCCCGATTCGGACTATGACTACAACTTTGATTTCAACACCGCCTAAAACCAATCATCAAGTATTTTTATTCCAAATTTATCGCCGATAACTCGAGTTTATATTTTTCCTTCAAATTATCAATAGTTTGCAAATGCTCACGACTACCATAATATGCTGTAGCATTTTTACCATGCCGCCTATACATATAACTTATAATTGGCACATAACATGGTTTTTCTTCTGCCAATAGAAACCGAATAAACAGATCCACATCCTCACCCAACTTTATCTGCTCATCATACCCCCCCACGTGTTCAAACAAACTTCTTTCAAACAACACATTATGCTGAAAATAATGTTCACCATTTATTACAGATTGCAACATTGTCCTGGCACTTTCAAACTCCCAACCATAATAATCCTTATCCATCAAATAAGATAGTTTCTCATCAACATACAAAATCCCACCATAGGCCCATCTATTCTTACTCCGATTCAAACACTCCATCAACAAATAACACAAACTTCGCTGCAGCAACACATCATCCGCATCCAGCACAAATATATATTCACCTCTAGCTTGAGCAATCCCAAAATTCCTCGCCGCTGATACCCCTTGATTGTCTTCAAAACGAAAATATTTAACATCTGTATTTTTTCCAAACAACTTATCCGTCCCATCTGTCGAACCATCGTCCACCACTATATGCTCCACTTCCCAATCATCCAAAGGGGCCATAATCACATTTCTTACGCTCCGCAAACAATCAGGCAAAAACCGCCCATAGTTATATGTGGCGGTAATCACCGATATTACTTTTGTGTTATTACCCATCCTTATTTGATACTACAAGCTCCCCGATAATAATCCCACACTTCACATTCTCTTCCACTCGCGCCCGTACAAGTCCCCTGCTCAAAAGTTTCTCCTGACTGTCCACTCACTGCATATGTCCCACCGGTAATCGCACAATACTTGGCGGCCTCCGTCACATACCCCGTCACCTTGACTCCACCCTCCAAACATTCACCATAAAGCAATGCCCATTCCTCGCACAACCTGCCTTCCTCAAATTCACAAACTCCGTACTGGCCAAATTTCTCTCCATCAATCATCACATCCTTTATCTCCGACTTTCCTCCCACCTTTTCACAATTCTCACTCGCCGGATTGGCAATACTTACCGACTCCTCCGGCTGACTCCCTTCCTCTACCTGTTGATTACCACAACCCGAAAAAACCAACCCCAGCACAACCAAAACAATCAAACTTTTTTTCATAATATCAATATCTTAATAATAAAAACTATACTCATTATAATACATTTCTATAATCAACTTATCTCCTCCCTCCTCTCCCGCAAGAAATATCTCCATTGTTCCAAAAAATCGATGAATACCAAAAAGGGCATATCTATCAAAATTGTAATCATAAGTGTTATTTCCAGCCCGGCCCAACGATCTGTCAGCCATTTTCCCGCCCTGACTATCGGGAAAAAGAAAAATACTATTATAGTCTGCAAAAGCGTCTCTTTTGACGCCTCAACATTCAATTCCCTTCCCCTCTCTCTGATTCTTATCCCCAAAAAACTAATCGTGGAAAGAAAAATGATAAATATCACCACCGAGAAAATACTGAACTTCAGTAATTGCAAAATGTAAATTATCACTCCAAACGTCAAAACATAAGTGAAAATATAAACACCAACCACAAAAAAATTCACCAATTTATTCTTCTTTGGCGCAATCTTTATCTCATGGGCACCTTCCTCACTCCCGTGGTACACCAACTTTTTGACCTCCTGGATAACTTTCTGAACATTCTCCTGTCCCGGCAATCTAGCACTAGTAACCAACAAAAACATCAACAAGGGGGGAAACAAAATGTTGGCAACCAAAACATACGGATGAAATTGATGCGTCACCCAAATATCAAAAGGAATCTCAGTTAGTAATGCCAAAAAAACCTTGGTAATAAAAATTGAAAGAGTACTATACAAAGCTGCTCGCTGCATAACTCCTTTCAAACGAAGTAACCGGATATCGTAAAACATATTTACCTTTTCCTCCAATATCCTCGGATCCATTAAATTCCGCTCCGCCTCGTTCAAGTCATGCGTAACAATATCTCCCAATATCAGAAAAGGAGTATCAAATCTTTCACAAACCCGAAAGAACTTGGCAGACAAAGGATGTTTCAAATCTTGTTCAATACCTTCTTTGATCGAGAATAATTCACCAGTAATTTCCAATAAAAGAGATGAAGGAGTGGTTAATTTTGACCATTCCGGATATTTTCTTTCAATCAAATTATAGCTAATAGTTGACTTATCAACTTTGAAAAGAGCCCTTTGGACTGCAATGTATATTAGAATATTTTTCTTTTCAACTGAGTCCACACCACTCGAGCCGCCATCAGTCAGTTTTATCGTCTTGATCATTTCATTGGTCATGAATTTCATCAAAGTCTCTTCGCGCAAAGAAGAAACAAGATCTCTCTCCAGCTCATTACTGGCAATCTTTATCAACCAGTTTTGTAGAACTATTTTCTCCTGTCCAACACCAAACTTTGCGTTATCCAGAATATAACTATACTTTTCAATTATCCTATTTATCGACTCTATTTTGGCTTCAGGCACAGAATCATTGGGAAAATACCCTCCCCTTATCAATTCACGAATCAACTCTCCGGCAATTTTTGAATTATCACCTTCAATAAATACCATTTTCCTCTTCAGGGTCCGCTCTATTGCTCTCCGCCTGAGCAGATGCTCCTCTCTCCAATCCACCACCCCCTTTATTTTTTCATAAAAAGATGTCACCTCCGATGCGATCTCATCCACATGAATCACCGATTCTCTTTTCCCGGTAGTTGACAACTGATACCACTCCCGATATCGAGCAATCAGCTGCAAAGTTGAATTTGTGAGTGAATTGCTATACATACCCTCATCTTACTCCTAATATTCATCAACATAAAGTATAGCACGGACAGACACACCCATAAGTTCATTATAAAAATATTTGAAAAACACGCCCTCGTGGCGTGCTTTCATAAAATAAACGGAGAATAGCAGATACTATTAGAACTTGTCTACTAAAATCTCAAAACTATACATGTTTCCAGAAATCTCTACTTTCTACATCAGCCATCTTCAAAACTCCAGCAATTGTGCCCTTTGCTAATTCTCTATGAAGCGGCACAATAGCCATCCTCTTCTTTCTGCCATGCCCAGCCGCCAACTTAACATGACTCCCCTTTTGGGAAGTCTTAATAAATCCAAAATGCTTCATTAGAATTTTGATCGTCTTTTGACCAGAAACTGTTTTAGGCATGTTTCAATTCCAATGTAGTTACGATTGGATCTGATTTGCGCTGAAACCTCTTGGGATTTGGCTGATCCTCCAAAAACAACTCAATCGCCTCTTTCAAATTCTTCTGCGCCTCCTCAACCGACTTACCTTGACTAACCACACCCAATTCCACGCAATGTGCCACAAACCATTTTCCTTCTTTAAAAATAATTGTCGTAAATCTATACGTCATGCGTCTATTATACCAAATAATCAACAAGTGTATACAACGACAAAACACGCCTTATTATGTGATCTGTACCCCCTTTAGTAGACACAACTAAGAAAACTACGCCTTAGCTAAAAGATGATTTCGGTATTCAACCGGAGTCATTTTTTTTAAATTCCATTGTTGCCTTTCATGATTGTAGTATCTCATGTATTGCCTGATCATTGCGTGTACTTGTTCGAAAGTCTGACATTGCTTGTAATCAATATCATCCTTCAAGTGACCAAAGAATGATTCAATCGGGGCATTGTCGATACAATTTCCTTTTCTGGACATAGACTGGATTATCTTCATTTCCTTCATTTTACTGATAAACAAGGGATTGGTGTAATGAAATCCCTGGTCGGAATGAAGTAGTGGTTTGGTTTGATTGGATAGAAATTTGTGTTTCTTCATTCTCTCAGCTGTTTTGAGCACCAATTCCATCTCTAAATGTTTCGACAGATACCAAGAAACAACTTCGCCGGTAGCAATATCTTTAACTACCGAAAGATAAGCAAAACGATGATTGTATGGCAGATAGGTAATATCAGTGCACATCCTCCGGCTTGTCTGAATATTTCAGTCGGAGTTAGTCCTTGTTCGTACCATATGACCGCATTCTTCTTAAAGGTTTTACTGTAAGTAACTGATTTGGGGGTGCATTTAACAACATTCTTGTTAGCTAACAACATTTTGATCTGCTCTTTAGTAAATATTCTTTTACCCATAGTTTTTGATTAGTGATTAAATTTTACCAAATTAAAAAGAGGACACTTTCGTGTCCACTTTTTGGGGTACAGATCAATACCTATGAGCCGTTTATTTTATCCACATACCAGTGTATTTTTTGTTATGCTACTATTTATATAGGAACCCCTAGGGGGCAGTTTTGCATTAGATATGCGTAATAAAATACCTAGTACTATATTTATCGCTTTTGCTATCGTGGCAGTTTTTGTTTTTTCTCTTTTGTTTTTAT
>JAHJAL010000164.1 GCA_018814055.1 Patescibacteria group bacterium | reverse complement strand
TGTAATAAGTGAGCAAAAAGGCAAGGATGTGGATTTTTATCCACCTTCGACCAAGCCGGTGATTGTTTATGGTGTAGTAATAGTACTGGTAACGCTGCTTTTGGGTGGCGTATTGTGGTACGCGCGGTATGACCAGGGAAAGAAGGCGGATGAGCAGCAGGTGAAGATTTCGGTGATCGAGAAAGAGATGGATCAGTTGGATAGTGATGGTAATCTGGTCAGTATTGCTCAGCGGTTAACAAGTTCAGCCAAGGCATATGAAAAATATGTCAAAAATCAAATAAGTTGGCCGATTTTTCTTGATAAAGTACGAAATAATACTCTGCAGGAAGTGACTTATTCCTCGTTCGCGGTAGATCGGCCCAAAGGGTCTTTCAAGGTGGACGGAGTAGCGCCGAGTTATCGGATAGTTGCTGAACAGCTGCATTTATTTTTGAATGACAAAAATTATAAAGACGTGAAATTAAATACGGTTGTATTGAGACCCGAAAGTGAGAGTAAGAGCCGGGTAGCATTTACGATGGAGTTGACTCCGGTGGTGGATGCGTTTATGGAAGTGGAGGAGGTGGAGGATGTGTTTGATATGATTGGGGAGGAAGATTTGACCTCGCCCGCTGCCGAGGAGGGGTTGACGGAGGTGGTAAGATAATAATTAATAATTAGGAATAAATAAACAAGAATAAATATGGAAAAAAAGGGAATGAAATTATATGAGAAGAAGCAGTTGCCAATGTTGGTGGGGGTGGTTGGCGCGCTGGCGGCAACTTTGCTGGTGGTGTATTGGATTTCTCCGATGTGGGATAGTGTCAAGGCGAGTATACTGGATTATGAAAAGGTTTCTTCACAGTTGGAGGCCAAGGACAGTGAACTGGATGCTTTGCAGAAATTTAAGATCTATTTGAGTAAAGAGGGAGACAAGGTGGAGTTGATGAACAATGTGCTGCCAACCGCGGAAGATTTGGATGATGTGTTGATCCAGATTGAAAGAATGGCGATCAATAATACTTTGTTTGTCAAAAATATGAATATAGCGGAAGAAACCAGAGAGGAACCTAGTGAATTTCCGGAAATGAATCGGGTCAAGGTGACGATGCAGATTGATGGTGAGTTCCCTAGTATTATGAACTTTTTGACTGATTTGGAGCGCAGCACCAGACTGTTTTTGATAAGCAAACTAAATATTGCGAGTAATTTGGTATCGACCGATCAGCCGGTGGCTTACACGGTGGAGATGGAAGTGATGTATTTGAAATAAACATTTAAAAACAATAATAATATAAATATGAAAAATGCGTGGACAATTGGTGGAATAGTGCTTTTTGTGTATGTGGTGAGTATGGGGATAGTTAGCTGGTATTATAGTGTGCCGAGTGATATGGAGAGAAAAGCACAGCAAGTGATTGCCAAGCCAATCAATGCTATGCCGGTATCAGATGAGTTGGCGGCGGATTTACAGGGCAGGGAGCAATATGGAGAATGGCCGATTGATATTGTGGAAAATAGGGTAGGGAAGAGCAATCCTTTTAGATTGTAAATTTAACAATAGTTACGGGATCCCCGATCCGGAGTACGTGATTACACTTTCCGGTCGAGGATGACACAAAAATAATGGATGAAATTTTAACAAAAACTAGTTTCCGAGATTTTCTGGTGGAAAAGGGTGAGCTGCAGCCGGATGTGGCGCGGAGATTGCAGGAAGAATACAGTGGGAGTAAAAAGTCGATTGTTGACATAGTTTTGGCCAAGGGATTGTTGGATGAAATCAAGCTGCGGGATTTGTTGGCGGAATACACCGGACTCCGGGTAGGAGATGTGCCTTTTGGATTGAGTCAAAAGACTTTCAAGTTTTTGGATTTCAAAAATTGTTATCGTTATCGAATAGTAACATATGATGTCGGTGATGATTTGGTCAGAATAGCCACCGACAATCCGCTCAATCTCGAAATGAGAGAAGTGGTGGATTTTTTGGAAAGAGCCAGGGGGATCAAAATAGAGCTATATGTTGTGACCAAATCAGAATTGATACAGCTTTTGAATAATTACACTCAGGGATTGTTGGACAATCAAGAGGTGGGTGCCGAGCAGATTAATAATTTGAAAGAAACTTACGGTGAGATATATACGGAAGTGAGCCAAGCACCGATTTTGACAAAAGAAGAACAGGAAAAAGCCAAAGAGTTGGAGGATCAGATCAAAGATCAAGCAAAAGCGGCTCCCCAGCAAGAATCTTCATTGGAAATGAGGGCGGCGGCCGAAACCAGAGCCCAAGAAGTGAAAGAAATGGGTTTGATGGAGGACAGCTATTCGGCGGAGCAAAAAAGTTGGCTGAAAATGCTGCAGGAAAAAGTGGAATCGGTTGAGCAATTGGAGAAGATAATCAATTCCCGGGATATTCCGAGAATGGTGGCAGCTTTTGTGCACTATGCGATTTATACCAAAGCATCGGATATACATATTGAACCAATGACCAACAAAATCAGGGTGCGATACCGGATTGATGGTGTTTTGCAGGAAGTGATTGAAATGGAAAAAAATTTGTTGCCGGCTTTGGTTTCCAGGATCAAGATTTTGGCACTTTTAAAAATTGATGAACATAGGATTCCGCAGGATGGACAATTTCGGGTAACGTTTGAATCCCGGATGGTTGATTTGCGTATTTCGATGTTGCCGACCGTATATGGTGAAAAAGTGGTGATTCGTATTTTGGATGTATCTTCCGGCCGGCTGACTTTGGATCAGTTGGGAATTCAGGGTATGACCAAGCAGAAAGTGGAAAGAAACATCAAGCGGTCAAACGGGATGATCTTGTCGACCGGCCCGACCGGTAGCGGTAAATCAACTACTTTGTTCTCGATTTTGGGAATAGTTTCTACCCCCGGTGTAAACGTGATTACTTTGGAAGATCCGGTGGAATATCACATTCCGGGTGTAAATCAGGTACAAACCAGACCGGATATTGGATTTACGTTCGCGACCGGACTGCGCAGTATTCTACGTCAAGATCCAAATATTGTGATGGTCGGTGAGATCAGAGATGGAGAAACGGCTGAATTGGCGGTCCATGCTTCTCTGACCGGACATTTGGTTTTGTCAACGTTACATACCAATGACGCACCTTCAGCGATACCAAGATTGATCGATATGGGCATAGAGCCATTTTTGATCACTTCTTCCTTGGTGTTGGTGATGGCGCAGAGATTGTGCCGCAAAATATGTGATCATTGCCGCAGTCAGATTGAACTTCCGGTGGAAAAAGCGCAAGAGATAAAGCAATACTTGGTGAACGTGCCTGAAGAACATATAAAATTGGTAAATGTTGATCTGAACAAAATGAAGTTTTCCAAAGGTTTGGGTTGTGATTATTGCAAAGATACTGGATACAAAGGACGGATAGGTGTTTATGAAGCGTTAGAGATGTCTGAACAGTTGCAGGAGTTGGCTTTGAAGAAGGCATCAGGGGTGGATATTTTTGAAAAAGCGGTGGAGGAAGGGATGATTACCATGAGACAGGACGCGTTTTTGAAAGCTTTGCAGGGGATGACGACATTGGATGAGGTGTATCGGGTAACGACGAAGTAAATTTAAAGTAAAAATAATTAAAAACAATATAAATTATGTTAAACCAACAAAAAAAATTCGGATCGGACGAGAGTAAATTATTGGAACAGTTATTGGATACTACGATTGACCAAGACGCGTCTGATTTGCATATCGTGGCGGAGAATTTCCCGGTAATTCGAGTGGATGGTGACTTGAAGTATTTGGAGGAGTATAGCAGATTGTCATCTTCTTCAACCGCTCAGCTTTGTTACGCGATGATGGATGAAAGGCAGCGGGAGAGATTGATTCAGATAAGGGAGATCGACTTTTCATTCCCGTACAAAGATGATTTTCGTTTCCGGGCCAATATTTTCTACCAAAAAGGTACTATTTCAGCGGCTTTACGTCTGATCAAGCCGATGGATAAGACTTTTGAAGAGTTGGGATTGCCACCGATTATTGAAAGATTTACCAAGATTTCTCATGGTTTGGTGTTGGTAACCGGGCCGACCGGGCACGGTAAATCTACTACTTTGGCTTCTTTGATAAATACTATCAACCAAACAAGACGAAATCATATTTTGACGATTGAGGATCCGATTGAACATATTTTTCATAGTGGGGAAAGTTTGATTGAACAAAGAGAGGTACCGCATGATAGTAAAGATTTTTCATCGGCACTTCGAGCGGCTTTACGTCAGGATCCTGATGTAGTATTGATTGGTGAAATGCGTGATTTGGAAACGATATCGGCCGCTTTGACAGTGGCGGAAACCGGTCATTTGGTGTTTGGTACGTTGCATACCAATGACGCGGCTCAAACAGCTGATCGTATTATCAATGTGTTTCCGTCCCATCAACAGCAGCAAGTGAGAACAGTCTTGTCCAATGTGGTAGAGGGTGTGGTGTCGCAGCGGCTGCTCAAGAAAAAATCCGGCGGCAGAATAGCGGCTTGTGAGATTATGACGGGTAGTATGGCGGTTCGTTCGCTGATACGAGAAGGTAAAGCCCATCAATTGCAGGGCGTGATTCAGACCAGCGCGGCCGACGGGATGATTACGTTGGATAAATCGCTGGCGGATATGGTCAAAAGAGGGATTATTGATTTGGATGAAGCACTTTCCTGGGCGATTGACGCGGATAATTTGAAGACGCTGATTGCATAAAAATAGAAATATAAACATATAAATAAACAAACATGAGTGAATATTTGTTTGAAGCGAAAACAATAAGTGGGGAAAAGATTGCCGGGACGCTGGAAGCGGTTGATATGAAAGAAGCGTTGGAAATGTTGAAGCAGCAGAAATATACTCCGTTGGCGCTGGAAAAAAAGCGGACTATGCTGGATACCTTGATGGGGTGGATGAATCGGGTGAGTGTGGGAGATTTGGCAGTTTTTTCTCGCCAGTTGGCGATTATGGTGGAAGCCGGGTTTCCCTTGATTCAAGCGGTAAAAACATCGGTCAATCAGACCGGAAATGAAAAATTGAAAGAAACTTTGGCTTTGATCGCGGTTGATCTGGAGTCCGGTTTGTCATTGTCAATGTCCACCGCCAAACATCCGAGTGTTTTTTCCAGATTCATGGTCAATATGATTCGCTCGGGTGAGGAAACCGGTCAATTGAATCGGGTACTCAGAGAGGTGGCGGAAGAGCTGGAAAAACAAAAAGGATTTCAATCAAAAATCAATAGTGTATTGATGTATCCGATATTTGTATTGTTGATGATGGTGGCGGCGATGGTGGTGGTGATGGTGTATGTGATACCGCAGCTGAAGACTTTGTTTGATGACTTGGGGGCGGAGTTACCTTTGGCTACCAAAATGTTGATCGCGGTAAGTGATTTTACCGTCAATTATTGGTATATAGTGTTGATTGGCGCGGCAATAATCGTTGGATTGATTGTGAGTTTCTTGCGCAGCGACTATGGTTTGGAGTGGAAAGATAGAAATATTTTGCGAGTGCCGGTGGTTGGTAAATTGGTGCTGATGTCGTCCATGATGAGGTTTTCCCGGACGTTTGGCATGCTGGTGGATGGTGGTATCGCGATATTGGACGCGATTGAGATTACGGCGTGAGTAATGGGTAATGTGGTTTTCAAAAAAGCTATTAGAGATTGTGCCGCGACGGTGGAAAAGGGTATCCCGTTTTCCAATCCCCTAAAACGCAATCCGGTTTTTCCGGTGGTGGTGGGTCAGATGGTGGCGGTGGGTGAACAGTCGGGACAACTGGGTAAGTCGTTGACGAACTTGGCTAAATACTTTGAGGATGAAACGGATACGATGATCAAAGGTGTTTTTTCACTGTTTGAACCGATAATGTTGGTGATTGTGGGTATTGGCGTGGCAGGGTTGGTGTTTGCCGTACTTTTACCGGTATTTCAGGCGTCGCAAGCTCTTTAAGTAGATTAAAAATAAGAATTGATAATTATGAATTGTCATCCTCAACCGGAATCCGCCTTGGGCGGAGCTCCGGATCGGGGATGACAAAGTAAGTTTGCTATTAAATTCGTGTTGGTCGAACACATTTAATATAAAAAGAAAAATAAATTTAACAAAATGGAGAAAAAGATGAGAAATGAATCTTTTGAGCGCTCAAAAGGTTTCACCCTAGTTGAGCTGATGGTTGTAATCGCCATCATAGGTATTTTGGCTGTGGTGGCTTTGGGTATCGTGCGTGGTGCCCAGCAAAGAGCGAAAGACGCTGCTTTGCAAGCTACTGTTGCCAACATTACCACAGCTATGGAAACCTATTATACTATTGCAGGTACTTATCCGGCTGATTCGGCAAGTTTTGATGACTTGTGGAATGATGCCGATAATAAAGTTCTAGACAAAGCTCCTGCTCTACCGGCTGGTTGTGACGAGGGCGGTTTGGTTGATGGTTACTTTGATAGTGAGCCAGGTGCAGACGATTGTGGTATTGGTATTGATTCGGCTGATGATAGCTATACCATATATGTTCACTATGTCACTGGTGACACCGAAGAGTATTCTGGCGGAACTCTTTAATTAGTATTTACAGAAACCAAAGGGAGGAAAAAATTCTACCCTTGGTTTCTGGATAATACGGGTTAAAAATTCATAAACACTTGATGTTACACATTAAAAACGAAAATTCGGGTTTTACTTTGGTGGAGCTGATGATGGTGATTGCGATTATTGGCATATTGGCGGTGATTATGTTTGGGGTGGTGCGGACGGCGCAGCAGAGAGCCAAAGACGCGAATATACAGGCGGCGAGCGCGAATTTGACTACGGCCCTGGAGGGGTATTATGTGCTGGCAGGTGAATATCCGGATGATTTACAGAAAATAATT
>JAHJAL010000163.1 GCA_018814055.1 Patescibacteria group bacterium | reverse complement strand
GATTTTTTGGTCAAATAAAGACATAGTAGAAAAGCATTGATAAACAATTATGCTTACTTGGGCAATTTGCTTATCAGTGCTTATAAATGTTTATCAATGCTTATAAAAATTTACTCCCCAGCGTCACCGCCGCAAAAATCCCATAAAACACAAAAATCACCACTATAATAACTTTTCTCAGTATTCCCGCCTGTACTTCTTTGGGCAGCACCTTCCAATTCATCCAGTTCACCATCCCCACGTGCACAAACATCGCCACCGCATTGATGACAGCTCCCACCACCAGCAATGTCTTTGGTTCTTTGAAATCAAGCGCAAACATGATTATTCCGACAATTATTTGGGCCCACAGAAAAGCGAAATATATTCGCGAAATATTTACTGATCCCTTTTCATCTTTTCCTAATTTTACCAAGGCATAATTTTCTGACATTATTCTAGATGTTGAATCCAATACACCCATTTGTGTCTGCCACAACATGATTGCCACTACTACCATAAAAACTCCACCCCAAACCGTACCCAGTATCTGTTTTATCGCTCCCGCTTCACTGATTACAAAATTAATACTGCTATCATTGCCACCCTGACCATAAACTGTAACAAACGCCAACAACATTAAAAGCAAAATTCCCGCCGCCCCAATAAACCAGAACACAAGCGCGTGCTCGATATTCACCCTTTTCCACCATTCCCGAAAATTAGCCATATTCTCTTTATTTATCTTAAAACTTTCTCCCGACAGTTTTAGTTTTTGTTCTTTCAATGCCCCCTGAAATAATCCCCCGATTTTCTGGGCATATTTACCCATTCCATAACCCTTCTCCCGAATATAAATTGATTGCGTCAAATTCAAATTTCCCCCGGCGCCGGCATAAGCAAAAGCTCCTAAAAATATCATCAAATCCATATTTTCCGGTATCCATTGATAATCTATACCCTGTCCGGTTAATCCTCTCAGTAACTCTCCCCAATCAGCCGCGCTGGCCAGAACAATCACAAAAACTAAGAGCATCGGTACCGCCACCACGATTACCACCTGTGTTATTTGCTCAATAACACTATATATTGTCTTACCAAAACTCAATACTAACCCGATCAACAACATACCAACAATCGCTATCCACTTAAACTCCTCCCATCCCAGATATGAACCAAATACTTTAGCCGCCGCCGCCATCATTCCCGGCATGGCAAATCCGACAAAAGTGGATAAAATAAACCACCATGGGGCCCATTTGAATATTTTTACCAGTCCGGCAAACACCGACTCACCCTTGACCAATGCATACCTTTCTATCTCCATATTCACAAAAAACTGAAAAGTAATTCCCAGCACCGCCGCCCAGGCAATTCCCATGCCATAATTAGCCGACAAGTAAGGCCACAATATCACCTCACCACTCCCTAGCCCCAAAGCCAATATTACAAAACTTGGACCAAGCATTTGCCAAATACTAATTGGTTTAGGAAACTTTTTTTCTTTTGCCATAACCCTCTTATAATTTAGTTAATCTTATAATTAGCATAGCATATCAAATATACGGGCGAACCCCCCGTGTCCGCCCATAGAACCCGCCCTGCGGGCGTAAAAACACACACAATGGAGCACACCTACAATGCCGATTTATAACACACATCACAATAAACCAACCCTTTAAAATCCGGACCAAACGTCGTCTTTACTTCCACCCCACACTTGTCACACTTTCGTCCATACAATTTTCTCCCTCGTCTTTGGACAAACCTTTGCTCATGTCTTAGTTGGGGATGAAGTCTGGGAATCGCCAATCCATGCTCAATACAAAAAGCCATTTCTTGCGAAATTAAACGGTATGGTTTACCACTTTCTTCGCATTTCAAAATTCCTGACAACGCTTCATCAATTCTTTCCTGTGCATCCGGATTATGTTTAGGATCATATTCTTTTATTTCTAATGGTATATAAAAAAGTCCATCATATTGGATTCCATAATCTTGCCCCTGCCAGTTTGCTCCGATTTTTTTCGCATCTTCTTCCTTTATGGGAAAAAATGGATATGCCTCCGATTCATTGTAACCAAAAGAAGATATTTCATAGGGAAAAAACTCACCCCACTCACCCGTTTTCTGCATATGTTCTATTATCTTCGGCACCAACTCCTCATATTCTTCTTTGCTATATTGTTTATTCAAAATACAATTTTTTTTCTTACGTAAACTAGCGCAACCGAACAAATTACTACATCCAGGCCAACAGTCCAGCGAATACCAGACATTACTATTATTGGTATAAATATTATATGAAAACATCACCTGATAAACATTGTAACCGGTAGAAATGTCGTTATAGCAAAGCTCAACATTGCGACCAAACTGAGTAATGTCATAACTATCTTTTACACCATATACCAAACCCATTCCATACTTCACATTTTCGCAATCAGAAATATCATAACAATCATGACAATTTTCAGAGTCTTTAATATATTCCCCACTGCAATTTTGTGAATTAGTTATCTTTAATGCCTTATGCGGAATTGTTAAATACAATTCT
>JAHJAL010000162.1 GCA_018814055.1 Patescibacteria group bacterium | reverse complement strand
TTTGATATTGATACAAAAAACCAATAATGTGGTGGCGGTATTATTGGTCTTTGGTATATTTTTCTTCCTGCGCGGAATCTATAATCCTACAATAGGTGCTTATATCAATGATAAGGTAAAATCCAGCATGAGAGCGACGATGTTGTCGATCAATAGTCAGATATTGTCGATTGTGACGGCGGTTGGACTGTTTTTTACCGGTTGGTTGGCGACAAACTACGATTTAAACTCGGCTTTTTTTGTTTTGAGTGTGATGTCGAGTTTGCTAGTTATATTTTATGTTCTGATGGTGAGAAAGGTTCAGGTGGAGTAAATTATAAAATGAATAATTACTAATGAATAATGAATAATAAAATAATGAAATGGATTGAATTATCGAGGGAAGTAGTGTTTGAAAAATACGGACGGGCGATGGAAAAGGTGGATTTCCGTTTGCCGGATGGAAGTGTGCATGACGTGTATGTCAAGCGGGAGGGACCGGTGGCGGGGTGTTTGGCGTTGACTAAAGACAAAAAAATAATTGTATTAAAACAATTCAGGCCGGGACCGATGAAGTTTTTGTATGATTTGCCGGGAGGATTGATTGAGTCAGGTAGCGATCCGGGGAAAGTGATGGAGAGGGAGTTTTTGGAGGAAACTGGATACAAGGGTGAGATGAAATTTGTGACAACTTGTTATCACGAAGCGTACTCGACATATGTAATGCATGTTTATGTAGCGACTAATTGTGAAAAAGTGGCGGAAATTCAAGATATTGCTGATGATTTTGGTGAAGACGAAAAAGGTTTTGTGCAGGATATTGAGTTGATATTGGTTTCAGTGGATGAATACAAAGATATTTTACGCGGTGGCTTGAGTACGACGATGCAAGTGGGGTATTTGGGATTGGATTATTTGGGATTGTTATGAAATGTAATAAGGAAACCTATTGTTTGATATATTCCATGATTTGTTTGACCGTTTGAGAGGGGCTGTTGCGGGTGTTGTCTAGACGGATTTCATGAACATAGGGTTTTCTTGATTTTATATCTTTATTCCTTTGAATGGCTTCGCGGTAGTCCCTAAAGCCAGAATCACGGGTTTCTGTTAGGACTCGTTTTTTTAATACTTGATCATCTGAAACCACCAATGAAATTATGACGTAATTTTGGTTGGTAAAATGTTCAATAAACCGAGTTAGCTGGAATTCTTTCAAATGACTGACAATGATATTGTGGTATCCATTGTCTGAATAATTTTTGGTCATACTAATCATATTCAACAATCCCATCTCTTCATCTTTTGAGGATACGTTCAGCCAGGCCGGGTCCATATGGAATCGACGCAGTCGGTCCAGTTCCAGGTAAGGTGGATAGTCAAGTTGTTTTTGTAATTCTAAGCACGCGGAGGTTTTGCCAGTGCCGGGCGCACCATGAATTATTATGATGTCTTTCATGATTTTTGATCCAAATGTGAGACAACTAGCAAACATTGCGGCCGGTTTTTTCAACATATCGCTGATGGTATTCTTCCGCTCGCCAAAAGGTTTGGGCGGGTTGGATGGCGGTGGCGATGGGCTCAGTAAATTTACCGGAGTTGGCCAATGTTTCTAGTGATTGCTCGGCAATCTGTTTTTGGTTTTCGTCATGGTAATAAATAACGGATCGGTATTGGTAGCCAATGTCCGGTCCCTGACGATCAACTTGAGTGGGGTTGTGTAAGTTCCAAAATACATCTAGCAGCTCTTTGTAGCTGACAATATCATGGTTATATTCAACCTGACAGACTTCGGTGTGTCCAGTATCGTCACGGCAAACTTGTTCGTAGGTCGGATTGTCAACTTGTCCCCCCATATAGCCAACGGCAGTATCAACTACCCCATGAACCTGGCGAAATTTGTGTTCGACGCCCCAGAAGCAGCCGGCACCGAAAGTGGCTAGTTTTTCCATATTGTATCATTCTCCTGGTAGTTGAATTTGAAACATATGTATATAAAATCTTGGTCGGATTTATTGATGGTGTAGTGTCTATCCATTGGTTCAACAACCAATACGCCACCGGCTTCGATATTTACTTGTTCACTATTTATATAGAAATTACCGTTGGTGTTGAGAAAACAGAAAATTTCGGTTTGTTTGGTGTGATAATGATTATCCACCCTTGATTGAGGTGGATTTTTGATTTGTTGTACCTGTAGGCCGGGTTGATTTAGATCTTGTGCGGTCAAGAAGACTTTTTTGCTGTAGCCAGAATTGTTTTGCCACTCGATTTG
Source organism: Patescibacteria group bacterium (assembly GCA_018814055.1). Classification (GTDB taxonomy): domain Bacteria; phylum Patescibacteriota; class JAHJAL01; order JAHJAL01; family JAHJAL01; genus JAHJAL01. The sequence continues at coordinate 2,031 of JAHJAL010000162.1, read as the reverse complement.
GGAATTTTTGATTAATTTCATTTGTCGAGTTTTTTTGTTTTCAAGTATTCAAGTAACTTTTCTTCATCTTCAAATAGCTTTTCGATCGGTACTTTGACCATGGGATTGAATTTGGCACCGAGGTGGGCGGCCCGGGTGTCTGTATTGAGACCGATGATTTCCTGGGGGTGGTTACTGATGATCTTGAGTTCATGGGCCAAGCCCAGTTCAACACACGCCCCTTCGTCTGGGACCCGACCATCAAGGATAAACAAGAAAATATCGCAATCGAGGATATTGTTTCGATCTGATTCAAATATTTTTTGTTGTTTGTGATTTTCAGGCCATTCGCTGATTGGAGGCTTGGCGCGATCCATGCCGTCTATTCCATCTCTTTGGGGAAGATAAACTATAAAGCCAATTTTTTCTAATTTTTGGGAAAGTTCAAGATTGAAATTGCACTCAGCTTGATTAAACAGTGGCCCGGCGAAATAAATCTTTTTACTCATATGCGATGCTTATAAATTTAGAATTGGATGCTTATGTACTATATTTTATTTATATCATTTATTTTCTAAAATTTAAATACATAGTTGTCAAGGTGTAATTGATAATAATGTTGTTATTGGAACTATTTTTTTTTATTATAAAAGTAGGATATAGATTGTATTATCAAAGAAAATAACATCTGTGATAAAAAAAGATTTTGAAAAAATTTTTGGGCAATTATTTGACAATATTCCGTTGGTTTCAATTATGGGTTGTGAATTTGACGGAACGGTTTTTTATTGGAACAAAACAGCGGAGAATTTATTTGGTTATAAACAGGATGAAATTGTGGGTAAGAATTTTGCGGATGTGATTGTTCCTGAAAAATTACGCAATAAATTTATAAATTGTTTGAGAGAAAGTGCATTGATCAAACAAACAGACCAATATTCGCCACCGATTGAGGTGGAGTTGCGACACAAAAAAGGAAACAAAGTTCCTATTTCTTGTTATCAGATAAAGGTGTTGCGAGAGGGCAATGACCCTCTTTTGTTTTGTTTGAGTATTGATGTGTCGGAAAAAAGGAATAAAGAGAGTAAATATCGCCGGATTTTGGAGAATATGATGGATGTTTACTTTTTTACAGACAATGATGGAATTATTCAATTTGTCAGTGACTCAGCCGCCAAATTTTATGGAGTGAATGATGCGAGTGATTTGGTAGGCAAAAAAGCGCTGGATATGTATTTTTACCCCGAGGAAAGGGAAATATTTTATCATAGTTTGAAAAGTAGCGGCCGGGTTACTGATGAGGTTACCTTGCGAAGTCAGGACGGTAAACCAATTATTACTGAGATGACAACACAATATGTTTATGATGAAGAAGGTAACCAAATCGGGGTGGATGGTGTTTTAAGAGATGTGACAAAAAGGCACAAAACTGAGCTGGCCCTGCGGGAGAGTGAGGTGATGTTTCGTCGACTGTTTGAAAATGAACTCGATTCAATCACTATCTTGGACGCACAAACATTGGATTTTGAAGACGCCAACCAGGCAACACTGGATTTGTATGGTTACGCCAGGGAAGAATATTTGTCATTGAATGCTCGAGACGTCACAGCCGAACCGGAAAAAACGATTCCGAGTATAATGAAAAATCGCGATAAAAAACGATGGGATCGAATTCCTTTGCGGTATCATCGAAAGAAAGATGGGACTATTTTCCCGGTGGAAATCAGTAACGGAGTGGTCGAGATTAATAATGTTAAAAAGATTATTGGGGTTGTGAGAGATATTACAAAGGTCAAGAAATCCGAAGAAGCTCTTAAGCGGAGTGAGGAGAGGTTTAGAAGTATTTTTGAAAATGCTTCCACCGGCATAAATATTACTGATTTGTCCGGTAATTATCTGGATGTCAATGAGTCGTTTTGCAATATGGTGGGATATACAAAAGAAGAATTGGTAGAAAAAAACTTTCGAGATATTACTTTCCAAGATGATTTGAAAAAAGATATCGAATTATTTGATGATCTTCTCGACAACAAAATCAAAAACTATCAATTG
>JAHJAL010000025.1 GCA_018814055.1 Patescibacteria group bacterium | reverse complement strand
TTGAGTATTTACATCATATCCATCCCAGCCGGTCACCGACTTAGCGTTACCATTCTCCAGCATATAAAGCAAAAAACCAGCCAATTCATTATCCGATACAACATCTCCCATCCCCTTCTGCAAAGTTTCTTCAAACAATTTTTTTTCCTCGGGTTTCAAAGCAGCCACGCGTGCCAATATATCCGGTTGCCCACCCTGCCACATTTGCTCCTCCGCCCCCTGCCACATTCCTCCGGCAACACCTGGAGAAGTACCTCCCGCAAAACTCACATCCTCGGGAAACTCCAAATTACAATTATAGGCAATCACCTTCAGCGCCATCTTGGCATCATCCCCAGTCAAACCACTTTCAAGAATATCCTGCTTGACCTCATCCAATTTCTTGGGATACCCGCTCGGCAGCGCGTAATTATAAATATGATTATCAGCAAAAAACTTATCAAAAGTGGTCTTATCCTTAACTTCCTTTTTATACAAATTAAATCTATCTTCTTTTCCATCTGGATCAATCACTTTGACAATCTGATTCATCCCTCCCGCTGACTGCAACTGATTAAACTTTCCCTTATCAGCCAACTCCTGATGTTTATCCAAATAACCGATCAAACTATTCACAGTGTAATAATACTGATACCGATCCTTGATCTTCTCCAATACCTTGAGCAAATTAGGATTATTTTCCAATAACTTTGCAAAATTATCTTTCAGATATTTCTCCTTATCTAGCCGAAATTCCTCAAAAGTCTTGTCACCAATTTTACCCTCGCCCCATTTGGGTTTCTCTTTGGTAACTTTTTGCACATCCTCTTCCAGTTTCTTTTCTTGCTCCTCCAACGCCTGCTCCACTTCACTCCCACTGCCCGGAATAGTCTCAAAACCCTTTACCTCCGCCGTGGAAATATCCATCGGTGATTTTTGCACTTCTTGTATTTGTTCCCGGTCTGTCATAAAAAATCCATATTAGTGTTAAAAATATTCAGTAATTGTAAATTGAAAATTATAACTTACTTGATCAAATCCAGCTCATTATGCGTCAATCCTACCAATGCCAACAAAGCCTCCGATTTATCAGCCAGATTCTCCTGGCCGGCCATCAACGCCTGATAATCCTCCACCATCTTTTTTACCTGTGCCAAACCATCATCATCCAGCCCATCCTTGCCAAAAGTCGTCAACAGCCAGCCGTATTCCGGATTTTTCACAAAACTACTAATTTCTTCCGGACTTTTACCAGCGTTCAACAACTGATCCACCACATCCGCCAACCCCTGACTGCCAAACTGATTGACAAACTCCAAACCCTTTTCTCCCCATTCCCGGGCAACTTTTTTCGGTTCGTCCGATTGCAACATCTTGTCTATCATTTCACTATCCATCGACACCACTCCTGCTGGTAATTTATCCAACCAGGGCTTTACCAAACCACCCAGCTCTTGCACCCGATCTTCCCCCATTTCCAACATCTTTAGCGCCCGTAGCTTGTCAAACAAAGTCAAATCACCATCCAAAAAAACTTTGGAGAAATTCTCCCTAATATAATTCGTATCTTTCAATATCTCATCAATATTTCCGGGTACAGGCACATTCACCGGCAAATTTACCGGCCCACTCGGCTGCTTACCCCAACCAAAAACACCCAGGATCTTATTCCACCACCCTCCCTCTCCTTTGACTTCTTCTTTGACTACTCCTTCTTTTTGCTTGATATACTCATCCAACCGCTTATTTATATCCGGAATATTTCGGATAAACCCAATCGATTCCACCAGTTTTGCCAGGCGTATGTTTTCAAAGCTTGTTTTCTGTGCTTTCATCTCTTCCGGCCCGATTGCCTCCGATACCAAACCTCGGAAATCAATCATCGCTTGATATACTTGTTCCAATTCCTTTTCATCAATCTCACCTTGCGAAACAACGCTATACAAATCGGTATATTTTTTGATAAACATTTCCGTCTTACCCTCTTCTACTCCATAGACATCCACCATAATCTCCCGAATATCTTTTATGGATTTATCAATATGCTCCTTGGCAATTTCCTCACTCCAGGTCATACCATCCCCCACCAGTTTATTCACACTGTCTTCCGGTACAAAATTATCATCCTTCTTGTCTTTTGGTTGTTCAACCACAATTTCTTGTCCAGTCCTACTCTGAAAATAATTCGCTGCCTGCTGATAAATATCCTGAATATTTCGTATCAGACCGATCATTCCAACCAGATTATAAACACGGTCATACTCAAAATTCTCTTTTCTTTTGCTATCCAAAAAAGTTTGTCCCCCCAATCCTTCCACTGCCAATTCTCTGTAATCAAGCATGGCTTGATACAATCTTGCCCACTCCTCCGGTTTGATTTCTCCCGGTGTAGTCACTTCATACAAAGCACCATATTTGGTCATAAAATCATCAACTTTCTCCGGTGAAACATGATACAAAGTCTCCCCTAGAAGTCCCCTGATATTACTCAACGCGTCCTTCGAATATTTCTGCGCCTTTTCCATACTCCACGGATAATCAGTACCAACCGGCTTACCAAGCAAATCAACCGGTATCAAAACATCTTCGCCAATTTTCACTTCCACTTTTACTTCCGTTCCTGTCTCTTCTATCTTTGTGACAACCCCCGGTCCGGCTGGCTCCTCTTCCGACTTTTCAGTCACTATAACCGGCTTGGTTGGTTCCTCGGGCGTACCAGGCGGCACCACCTTCTCTTGCGACCTATTGAATTCATCCGCCAATCTTTTTCTCTCCTCATCGCCAATCTTCTGCCAATTTGCCAAAAGTTTCACTCCCGCCAAACCCCCGGACCTCTTACCCAACAAAAACTCCGCAAAATCCTTTTGCATGTTTTTGTCAACCTCCTGAAATGCTACCCACCCTTTCTGCTCCAAATACGCTAGTTGTTCAGCCGAATAATACGGCTTTCGGCCTTTATTTATCTCATCCAAGTTATACAAAAACGCTCCCAAAAAACTATTGTGGAGCTTACTCTTGCCTTCCGGCCACTTATCACTCTCTTTGATCGACTCATCCACCTTGTCCAATTCTCCCATCAACCTCATAGCCATATCCGTCATCGAACCCGCAGTTTTTAACTTGACAAATTCAACCGAGGGTTGTGACATTTTATCTTCTAGCGCCTCTTTGACATCTTTGGGCAAAGAATCTAACTCTTCGGGAGTTGTTGATAGATTTTGATCCATTTATTTTGTGTTTTTAGGTTTTTATTTTTTTTATCGTAT
>JAHJAL010000161.1 GCA_018814055.1 Patescibacteria group bacterium | reverse complement strand
TGATGCTCTGGCTGATTTGATGAGCAAGAACGGATTATGTTTAGTTATTTGGGATAACTTATTGTTGGGGATATTGGGGGAAATCAGGATAATTGCTTTGATTCCAGCTTTTTTGCAAAAGGCGGCAGTAGAGATGGCGGCGTTGCCGGAGGAGGAGATAACGCAGTATTTTTGGTTTTGTTGTTTAAGATATGATACCTGGTAGGCCAGGGCGCGGTCTTTGAAGGAGCCGTTGGGGTTTAAATCTTCGCGTTTAAGGAATATTTTTTCATCCGAAGGAATTTCGGGTATTTGTTGGGATGTTAATATGTCTTGAAGCAGGGGAGTATTGCCTTGACTGAGATCAAGTTGATACTTTTTGTCGATTGGGGGCTTGAAAGAATAGTCCCAATATTCTAATTTTTTTTCCGATTTGGTCATGCTAGAATTAAGATGATTTAAAATTTATTATAAAAATATGGGTATTATATTGAATTGTCATGATTGCGGGGAGAAGATGGAAAATGTTGAGCCGGAAAGCTATGAGATAGGTGATGTGATTGAGTGTGAAGCTTGCGGGGCGGAGCATGAAGTGGTTAATCACGAGCCATTTACTATGGAATTGATTGACGAGGAAAAGTAAGTTTATAGTTTTTTGAGTAGTTTTTTGAAAGAATATTTGTTGTGAAGATGTTCTCGTTGGAAGTACGCACCGGCGGGGGATAGGAGTACGATGTCGCCCGGTTGGCTGATTGATTTGACTTTTTTGATTAGTTGAAAGATGTCTGGGAATTGATAGATTTTCACCCGGCTTTTGAGGGATTTGAGTTTGGCGATTGTTTCATCGGAGGTGGTGCCGGGCATGGTAAATAATGTTGTGACTTTTTGATTGATTATTTGAGCAAGTTTGCGATGAGAAACGTTTTTGTGATATCCGCCAATAATCAGGTGGATGTTTTTGTTGGCGAAAGAGTTGATGGCTGTTATGGTAGCGGTGGGAGTAGTAGACTTGAGGTCGTCGATATATTTTACTTGGTTGATAGTTTTGATATGCTCTAATCGATGGGGAATACCGGAAAAATTATAGATAGCTTTGGTAAGTTTGTTGGCGGGTATTTTGAGGGGGATGGTGGCGGCGATGGCAGCCATGATGTTTGATATATTGTGCGGTCCGAAGATTTTTAGTTGATCAATCTTGATCAGGGGTTTTTGGTTGAGATAGATAAAATGTTTATCGGACCATACTTGGGTTTTTGTTTTGGATGTTATACCGAAAAAGATGGGTTTGGCGGAAGTATCTTTGTTCCATTTCTTAGAGGCACTGTTATCATAATTTAGGATGACATAGTCTTTTTGTGTTTGATATTTCAAAATACTTTTCTTGATATTAATATATTTTTGGTAGGAACCGTGTTCTTCAATATGATTGGGTGAAATGGTAGTTATAACAGATATGTGGGGGCTTTGTTTGAGGTCGATGGTTAGTTGGCGGTTACTGATTTCCAGTACAATGATGTCTTTGGGTGAGATTTTATCGATATTGGGCAGGATTTGGGGGAAAATGCCGCGAATGTTGCCGGAGGTATAGATTTGGGTGGAGGTTGATTTAAGTATTCGGGTGATAAGTGTGGTGGTAGTGCTTTTGCCCTGACTGCCGGTGATGCCGATAATAGGGCAAGGGGCTAAATCAAAATACAGCTTGGTTAGACTGGAAATGTTTATTTTTTGTTTTATAGCCCGATGAATGGCTGGAGAATTAAAAGGATATAAATACCAGGCTTGGGGCAAAAAGATTATGTCTGCATCCAATATGTCTTGGAGGTAATCTTTTTTGAGGTTGAGTTTGATTTTGGGATTGATAATTTTATTGAGAACTTTGACTCTTTGTTTGGCGGTGAGGGTGGGGTGGGTTAGCCGGAATTGTTTGCGGAAAGTAGTTAGGTCTGGCTGGAAATCATGAGCGGTGATATTTTGGATGTGGTTGTCGTATAGGAACGCGGTAACTGCCGCGCCTTCGGTGCCGGAGGCACCGAGAACGTGGATGTTTTGATTTTTGATGGTTTGAATGTATGGTTTGATTTTGGGATTCATAGTTTAATTATATCAGCAAAAAACAACTTACAAGATGATGAAGTTGTTTTCTTTTTAAAATATTGAAGTTAAAGGAAAATGTTAATTTAGACCACATGGACAATGGTCTTTTGGTGGAGGGCGCCGGTGAATCTTTTGACTTTTCTTTTTTGGAATTTGACGGTACCGTCATTTAAAGCAAAGATAGTGTGGTCTTTACCTATGCCGGCGTTGTTACCGGGGTGGTATTTTTGGCCGCGTTGGCGGAGGATTATTTGGCCTTTTTTGATGAGTTGATCACCAAATATTTTGATGCCTAATCGTTTTGATTTACTATCTCGTCCAAGCTTTGTACTTCCGCCAGCTTTGACATGTGACATATTTTTATCTCCGGTTTATTGGATTATTTTTTCTCTAATACAAGAATACTGCGGTGTATTTTTTGATTTGGTTGTTGATAAACCAGGTTCTGCTCAAATCTTATCTGATTATAATATCTTAAGGTGTTTTGGTCAAGGAGTGCCTGCTCGGTAATGGTAGTTGTCTGGTTATTGGCGGTGAGAATTATGGGAATTATCATTACCAGTCGAGCTGATGATTTAAGATTATGGTGGGTATTATTTAGAAATTTATAATACGTGGGAGCGAGATGGTTGATGATTTGTTGGGCTTTCTCGATAGTGGGATTTTGGCGGTGGGCGGGTCCCAAATATGGTTCAGTGATTATGGCGTCAACTGGTTTGGGTAAGGTGTAGTTGGTGGCGTCGGCTTTGAATATATTTTTTTCAATGTTTTTTTTGTAATTTGGGAAATCTATTTGAAAATTCTTGATAAGCCATTTGAGATTTTCTTTGGTTTGGTGGACAGCTTTATCGGAGATGTCGGATCCAAATATGTGGTGGTGTTGCAGGATGGCTTCCTGTGGGATAGTGCCGCTACCGCAGAAGGGGTCATATATGGTACTGTGGGGTTCGAGAGTCGCCAGGTTGATCATAATCTGAGCGAGTTTGGGAGGGAGCATACCGGAGTCAGCGTCGGGTTTGGGTTTACCATAATCTCTTTGGGTATACAGGTCAACATCTTGGTGGGCCAGTGTCTGCCCGAAGGTAAAATCATGTCCGGATTTGACGATAATTAATTCAATACCCTTGGATAATAATTTATTTTTCTTGATGGTGGCGGCGTTGATTGTGTTGTTATGCCGATCAAAAATAAATCTTTTGGGGAATCCTTGTTTTTTTAGGTTTTGCTTGGTTTTGAGGAGAGAGGAATTTTTTTTGGTAAGTCCAAAGAAACTGAATCCAATATCACGATATGCTTGATAATTGTTTTGCAGTAAATGATTGATGGTTCTGTAAGTATCTGTATCGTTGCTGGTCGATATTTCTTGAGCAATTTTAATGGTACCGCCCATGGTGTTTAGCAGTATTTGAGCATTAGGGATTTTTCGTTTGAGTTTGATGAGGCAAGCATTTTCCGATAAGATTGATATAGGAGGGTCAGAAAATTTGGCTCTTATTTCAGCTAAGGAAAGAGTGGGGTTGCTACCTAAGATAAATATATAGCTATGCATTTTGATGAATGATAAAGGCAAAAATTTATTGGCGAGGGATTTTGTGCATCTACATGTGCATTCTCATTATAGCTTGTTGGATGGGGTTGGCAAGATAGGGGGTATAGTGAGTCGGGCCAAAGAATTGGGAATGGAGGCGGTGGCTTTGACTGATCACGGGACAATGTACGGGGTAGTGGAGTTCTATGAAAAGGCCAAAGAACAAGGGATTAAACCGATATTGGGTCTGGAGGCGTATTTGTCTCCCAGGAGAATGATTGACAAGACGCCCAAAATCGATAGTGATAATAGACATTTGACTTTGTTGGCGAAAGATTTGGATGGTTATCGAAATTTAATCAAGATAACTTCAGCCGGTCATTTGCAGGGTTATTATTATAAACCTCGGATTGATTATGATTTTTTGCGGAAGCATGGCCAAGGTATTGTTTGTTTGTCCGGGTGTTTAAACGGTCCGATAGCCAAGTCATTTGAGAGAAATGATGAAAAAATGGCTCGTGCACACGCACAAGAATTATTGGATATTTTTGGTGAAGATTTTTATTTGGAGTTGCAGCATCATGCCGGACATGAGGACCAGCAGAGGGCCAACGGGGGGATGATCAAATTGGCGGGGGAGATGGGTATTCCGCTCGTGGCTACGGCGGATATGCATTATATCTATCCTGAGGATAAGGAAGTTCAGGACGTGTTGGTGTGTATTCAAACGGGGAGGTTATTGAGTGAAAAGGATCGGATGAGTTTTATGGACTATGATTTGTCGATGACTGTTCCGGAAAAAATGATTGAACAATTTATTCATGTACCGGAAGCGATAGTAAATACTAAAAAAATAGCTGATAAATGTCATGT
>JAHJAL010000160.1 GCA_018814055.1 Patescibacteria group bacterium | reverse complement strand
GGCGATAGAGGTGGTGATGTAGAATTTTTTTGGCACTGATAAATAAATTTGTTTATAAACGTTTTTTCATGTTCAAGTATAACCTTTTCCACTCTTCCAGTGAAAGAGTCTGAGCTCGGCGGATGGGGTCGATATTGGCTTTTTGAAGTATTTCCCGGGTTTTTGGTTTGTCGAGTTTGAGGCCGTGGGAAAGATTGTTCAGAATCGTTTTGCGTCTTTGGGAAAAACCAATCTTGATAATCGGGAAGAATTCATCAAAATTTTCTATGTCCGGTTTTTTGATATTATTGATGGCAATAATGGCAGAGTCTACTTTGGGGACGGGACGGAAGCAAGTTTTGGAAACTTTGGAAACTATCTTGGGTTGGCCAAAAAGTTCGATCAGGTTGGATAATACGGTACGGTCGGTGGTCTTGGTGACAATCTTTTTGGCCAGCTCATACTGCATCATCAGTACCACGTCAGTCGGTAATTTTTGACTGGAGTCAAATATTGTGCGAACAATTAAACCGGAGATATGATAGGGGATGTTGGCGACTATTTTGAATTGACCGTCCCTTACCAATTCTCGCCAGTTGAACCGGCAAAAATCAGCATGGATTATTTCAATGTTTGATACTGTTTGATACTGTTTGATCAAGTTTGATACTAGTTTTTCATCTATTTCTATCGCAATCACCCGTTTGGCGACTTGGCATAATTTTTTGGTCAATACTCCCCTACCCGGCCCGATTTCAATAACGGTGTCGTCCACATTCAAAGAAGCCGCCGATAAGATTTGCGGCAGCGGGCGGGTGTCTTTGAGGAAATTTTGGGAGTATTTGGGCATGGATTAGAAATTTGAGTATTGTACGAATTAAATTTATATCTGTTGAATTTTAGCGAATTGACTCGCTGCTGTATGAGACTGTACTATTATAGACGCTTCACACAGGAAATTCGCTTTAAAAATCAACAGATATAAATTTAATTCGTACTATACGTAAATTTTACAAAGGGGTTACCGTTACTTCAACCAAGCCCTGACCCAAAGGTGCAATAGCTGAAAAGGCAATTGAATTTAAATCAATTATTCGGCCGGTCCAAGTGGCGGGGCCGTAGTCGTTGACAGTGACTACGACCTGGGCGCCGGTAGAGTTATTGGTTACCAAAAGTTGCGTGCCGGGAGGGTAATCACGATGAGCACACGATGGGGTATTACCGTAGTAATACCAACTGGCGGTGCCGACACTGCCGCCGCTTGAATTGCCGTAAGAAACTGTTGGCATGGGGGCGGATTGCCTCTGGCCAACAGCTACGACCCTATCAATTGGTTGAATAATTATTTCTTCGGAAATCAGTTCTCGTGATATTTCAATATCGTTTTCGTAGGTGACATGATACTTTTTTAGTTTTTGGCCATTGGAGCCGGTAACGATGACTTTCTTTTCACCGGCGGGAAGATCATAATCGTTTTGGTAAATGGTTTGAGAGGATATGTTTTCATATTCTGTAATTTCATCATGATCAATCTGCAGAGCGGCAATATCTTGTCCGGAATAGATATCAGCGTCTAGATTGTGACTGGTTATTCCCTCAGGTAAATTGAGTTCCTGCTTGGCTTCGGCCAACACCTCGGCGACGTTCTGGGCTTGAGTTTCCAGCAGGTAGGTTTGATGACCGTAGGCAATTTTGACTGGGACGGCGCGATCAATGACGATTTTGGCACCGGCATTGACGTTTTTTTCCAGACCGGGGTAGACATTGTCTTTGGAGTTGAGGAGAATATTGCAGGATGAAAGTATATTTTTGACGGTGGTGTTGGTAGTAACAACTTGATAGGCGCGGTTACCGTCGATGATTTGCACCGGAATATTTGATTGGATGACTGATACTTTGATGTCTCCACCGGAGAGTTCGGTATGTTGCGGAGGTTTGGTAACTTTACCACTTGTTAATTTGATCCCAGCTTCATTGAGAGCGGAATACAAGGTTTCTTCTCTGGTAATAAAATTATGAGAAGTTCCCTGATTATCGACGGTGATAACAGTGGCTTTGTGTAGGATTTGTGTTTGGTATCGAAGCTTTTCGGGTGAGGGGGTATGGTTATAATCTAAGCTTTGGGCGGCATTGGGAGTGGAAAAAAATACTACAAAGGAAGACAGTATCAGGATACTGCCGTAAATTATCAAATCAAAAAGATTGGATTTTTGGTTCACCTCCATAAATGTGGCAAAGTTTTCTTTGCGCTAGGTATTGTATATGAATATGATATAAATGTCAAAGGATGAGGGGGTAAAGAAACATTCAATAACATATCAAAAAATCCTAAAACGCCCTAAAACAAAACAGGGCCCCTACGTTAAATAATGTTTTGGTATGTTTTTGTATATTTTTGAATGTTTATTTATACTGTATTCATGAGCAAAACATATCTACAAGTGGCGATAGGGGCGGCCCGGAAGGCGGGGAAATTGTTGAAAAAGAATTTTTTTATGAGTAGAACCGTGTTGGAGAAAAATAATAGCGGGTTGCACCTGAAAGCGGATATTGAGGCGGAGAAAATTATAAAGAATGAGATCAAGAAGTATTTTCCCAAGCATGATATTTTGGCGGAAGAAAGTGGACAAATGGGCAAAAAGAGTGATTATCTGTGGATAATTGATCCGCTGGACGGGACGAGTAATTATTATTTTTATAATCCGTTTTTTTGTATTTCGATTGCACTGGCATATAAAAATGAGATAATTACGGGGGTGGTTTATGCGCCGATTACCGGTGAGATTTTTTGGGCCAAGAAGGATGGCGGTTTGTATGTTGATAACAATAAGTACATACCTTCAAAAAAGCCGCAAATAACCAGGTCGGTTTTTGGCGGTTACAAAAACGAAAATCGTTGTTATCATATTTTGAATTATGGTCCCAGAAGCAAAACCCATCACAACAAGATGGAGATGGCGTCAGCGGCCCTGGCCTTGAGTTATGTGGCCTGCGGGCGATTAAATACATATTTACTGGATCATTGCCGGATTTGGGATATCGCGGCGGGAGTGTTGCTGGTCAGGGAGTCAGGCGGCAAGGTAAGTAATTGGAAAGGGGAGGATTGGATATATGGCCAGAAGAATATATTGGCAAGTAATGATGAGAAGTTGCGTGAGGAGATATTGATGAAAATTGAAAATTAGAAATTGAAAATTTATTAATATTTATATGTTAGACATTAAACTAATTAGAGAAAATCCGGATTTAGTAAAAAAGAGTACAGAGCGACGGGGTAAAGATCCGGTGACGGTGGATAATCTACTGGAAATTGATAGAGAGAGGCGGGAGCTGATTGCGGTGGTGGATGAATTGAAACAGAAACGAAATAAAGTGGGAAAAAAGCCAAAGCATGATGAAATTGTGAAATTGCAGAAGCTAAAGAAAGATATTGATGGCAAGGAAAAAAAACTGGAAGAAATTGCCAATGTATATGATGAAATTCTGGATGGCTTGCCAAATATTTTGTCTGACGATACGCCGAATGGTGAGAGTGATCAGGATAATCCGGAGATAAAAAAGGTTGGTAAACCTCCCAAGTTTGATTTTGAGCCCAAGGATCATTTGGCGATTGCTGAGAGTTTGGATTTGGTGGATTTTGCCAGAGGGGCCAAGGTCGCGGGAGCTGATTTTTATTATGCCAAAAATGAATTGGCGTTGCTGGATCTAGCTTTGCAAAAATATGCGTTTGATATGCTTAAGGCCAAAGGTTTTACATTGATGATTACACCAGATATGGCCAAGAATGATATTTGTAGCGGTACTGGTTTCGCTCCACGCGGCCGGGAAGGACAGGTTTACAGTTTGGAGGGGGAAGAAATAAGTCTAGTGGGTACGGCAGAAATTACCTTGGCGGGATATCACAAAGATGAAATACTGTCTAGCGATGAATTGCCCAAGAAATACGCTGCATTATCTCATTGTTACCGCCGAGAATCGGGAAGTTATGGAAAATATTCCAAAGGGTTGTATCGCATGCATCAATTTAGCAAAGTCGAGATGTTTGTTTACGGTCGGCCGGAGGAGAGTGATAAATACCATCAGGAGCTGCTGGCGATTGAGGAGGAAATTTTGCAGGATTTAGAAATTCCTTATCGATTGGTGGCGATCTGTGCCGGAGATATTGGTGCCCCCTACTCCAAATCTTTTGACTTGGAAGCATGGATCCCCAGTTTGGGTGAATACCGGGAAATTACCAGCACTTCCAATGCCACCGATTATC
>JAHJAL010000159.1 GCA_018814055.1 Patescibacteria group bacterium | reverse complement strand
ATTTCGTTCAGAATACGGAGTTTCGTCAAACATAATATTGCTGGTGTGTTTTTTAATATTGGAAGATTGTTAAATGGATAAAGTAAAAAGTATATTAAATTTTCTGAAGTTTTCTGAAAAGTTATAAATACAAAAAAAGATCAGTTCAAAATTCTCAAGGAAATTTTGAAAGTGTGGCTGATCATTCTTGGCATTTGGCGTTAATGGCTATTTTGGTTGAGCCACTTCTTGGCGAGAAGATTGACCTCTTGAGGGCTCTAAAGATGATTATTGTTCATGATTTGGTTGAGGCCGAAGTTGGTGATTTGCCCTATCATGATGGTGTGAAAAATTCTATATTAGCAGAAGAGAAAGGGGAAGAGGAAGCTAATGAGATAGAAAGAATTAAACAGATGGTTTCTGAAATTGATGATGACTTAGCTGAGGAAGTTTATTCTCTTTGGATGAAATGAATATAGAAATAAAAAGGCGGATGAGGGGGGAAATTGCAAAAATTAGTAGGGTAGATTGATGTTGTGATGTAGTGAGTTTTTTTATGATAGAAGTTGAGAAAAAATTTATTTTGAGCGATGATCAGAGAGAGCTTTTGATAAGGGAGGCGGAGTTTTTGCAGGAAATTGTTTTTTGTGATGTTTATTATGACAACCAAAGTTATGATTGGACGTTACAGGACATATGGTTGAGAGCCAGGGGGGATAAATTTGAGCTAAAGGTATCGCTTGATCGGACTTTGGGGCGGCAGGTTGATCAGTATGACGAGATAACTGATGTCGATGAAATAAAGAAAATACTGAATCTGGAGGGTGATGAAGAGTTATCTGAAATATTGATAAAAGAAGGTTTTGTCCCGATTTGCGAATGCAAAACGACTCGGAAGAAGTATCGGTTGGGAGAGTTTGCAGTGGATATGGATCTAGTGGAGTATGATGATTATTCGTGGAGCTTGGTGGAAATTGAGCTTATGGTAAACAAAAAGTCTGAAATTGCTGATGCAGCCCGGAAGATAATGGATTTTGCTAGCCAGAGAAATTGGCAGACGAGTCGTATTCGGGGGAAAGTGACAGAATATCTAAAAAGAAAGAAATCCGAGCATTACTAGGTCCTGATAGAAGCGGGAGTGGAGAAGGATGCTTCTGTTTAGAGCGTGGAAAATTATTTCTGTGGTTTAATGACACATGAATACAGTAATTAACTGTATTTTTTTGATTTTATCTAGATTTTATTGTATATTTATTGCCTAATGAATAGTATTATAAAGATTTAAAAATTTTAGGAGATAAAATGAAAAAATTTGTTGTAGGATTTTTATGTTTATTGATTTTGTCCGGTTGTCAACTTTCTGGGGACCTGAGTATTGTAAATGAAGGTCCAAAGGATGATAAGACTCAGATTGAAGATTTGTTGGTGAGTAGTTTTGAAGTGAAAGAGGGTGGGGAATACTCAATGATTTTCAAAAGTATAGTTTTGGATAAGGCGTCTGGTTGGTTTCGAAATGGCAATGAGAAATCCGGTTGGGATGTTTGGGTGACTGAAAAAACGGAAGATACTTGGTCATTGGTGGCTACGGGAGAGCATGAGTATTTGCCCCGTGAATCAATCGAACCGTTGGCGGATTGGGTGGAAGTGGTTGATGTGTGTTATCGAGATAGCGGTTCAAGATTGGAATTGTGGGATGAGGTTGAGTATCCGGGGGTTGAAGAGGTAGTGTTGGAAAAATATGGTAATCAGATAATGTTGGCTTTGGGCAATGTTTATGGTTATGGTAATTATGCGGCCGGATCTTTTAATTATTCCGGAGGAGCGGGTGAAGAAGCGGATTGGAGATATTTTGCCGTGACTAGAGAAGATGGAGAATGGCAGGTGGTGGCTGACTCAGACAGTGAAGCTGTACGGTGTGATGATGTATCGGAATATAATTTTCCGAGTGATGTGTTGAGACGCTGTTTGGATAAAGATGGCTCCGAGGTTAAACGTGATTTTATGACGGATGAGGGTGCAAAAATCAAGCAGGCGTTGATGAAAGAGTTTGATACCGTTGGAGAGGACGATGGGTATGATCAGATCAGCCAGATGGGCAGCGGTTTTGCTTTGGGGTGGATTGGACAAACCGGTACGCAAGATTATCGTAATTGGTTGGCCCAGGACAATGGTGAAAATTGGAAAATAATCTTTGAAGAAAACGAAGGCAGGGTATTTAATTGTGATGATGTGGAAAGTGAATTGGTCCCGTTGGATCTACTGCCGAATTGTTTTGATGATTACTATAATCAACCAATGCATCGTTCCCTAAATCGCAACGAAAGTGAGGTATTGCCTGATAGTAGGGTGGATGAATTTATTGATCAACTAAATAGTGATGTTGATCTAGGTGAATATGATCAGAGACAGATGGAGTATTTTTGGAATGGAACTTATGATCAGATATCACCAGTTTTGCAGGCTGTTAGCTTGAGATGGTCAAAGATAGCGCGTGGAGAAAATAATTATTATGGTTTGCTAGAGAGTTATTTGATTGAGAAAGGTTTTGAGTTCAAAAATATAGGTCAAGCGACAGTGGCTGGATCGGTGATGTACCAAAAGGATGATTTGGCTTGTACGGTTTGGTTTGGCCCAACGCTCGGTTCTGATGTGATGAGTCCGGATTATACCAATGATTATGAGTTGGTTTGTGGGGTGTTGTAGACGATTTGCAGATAATAGGTATTAATTATATGAATAGTAACCGAATTGAACAGGCATTTGGGATGGACAATATTGACTCAAGAATAGAGATTACCGATCGGATCTACGGAAAAGTGGAGATAATAGATCCCCTATTAGTAGAATTGTTTAATCTACCTTCCCTGCAAAGATTGAAGGGGGTGTCTCAATTTGGTGTTCCCAAAAAATATAATCATAGCGAAAAAGATTTTTTTCGAGATGAGCATTGTAGAGGAGTGATGATATTGTTGAAAAAATTGGGAGCATCTAGAGAAGAGCAAATAGCGGGCTTGTTGCATGATGTGTCTGTTCCGGCTTTTTCGCATATCGGTGATTGGCTTTTTGGTGGGGGTAAAAAGGGTATAGAAAATTTCCATGACAGTATTCATGATGATTTTGTCAAAAACCAGACTAATATTCCGCAAACGCTTGAACGATTTGGGATAAAAGTTGATGATATTTTGGACGAGAAAAAATATACTTTGTTGGATAATAAGATTCCAGATTTGTGTGCTGATCGGGTTGATTATGCTTTGAGGGAGTTTGATTTAGAAAAAGCCAAGTTGTGTTATAAGTCTTTAATAAATTACAATGGTGAGATAGTTTTTGATAGCAAGTTGGTTGCAAGAGAGTTCGCATATGGCTTTTTGTCCTTGCAGAAGAATCATTGGGCTTCAGAGGATTGTTGTCTGAGGTATTTTTTGTTTACAAAAGCTTTGAAAATTGGCATTGATAAAAAAATAATTACTCAAGATGATTTCTTCCGGTCGGATGGGGAAATATTTATCGTAAACAAGTTGGAAAATTCTAATGACAAAGAGATTGATCTGATACTAGAAAAACTACTGGGAGAAGATTTGCTAGACGGATGGAAAGAAGAAAAGGAGGAGATAAGAAAGAAATTTAGATATGTCAATCCGAAGTATTTAGAAAATAGGAAGATTCTTGTTTTGAAAGACAACGATTTTGATTTTGCGAAGGACGTGGAAGAAGCGAAGGAAGAAAACTTAAAAGGATATAGAGTATAGAATATCAAATTTATTTTTTTGGTTTATAATATAACCAATATTGATTAATATTGGTTAAAAAAAGTGAATATTGAACTAATTGGTTTGACTTTGGATGTGGTGGGGACTTTATTGATTGCGTTTGCGGCGATTATGGTACATCATCGGGTGTTGTATGAGCATCAGATTGATAGGGAGGTGGAAAATACGATGAAGCGAGAGCAGATCGTGGCCAAGTTGGGTGTAGCATTGGTGATAATAGGGTATGTGCTGCAATTGTCAGTGATTATTTAGGAAGCTTGGTCCAAGGAACTGATTGGAGAAGGGGTGCATATAAGTCGTCTTTGATTTCGATTTGTAGAGATTCTAGTTTTTGGATCGTGGGTGGTTGGTTTTGGAATTTGATAAAGGGGGTGTCGGTGATGAGGGCCATCGGGGTTTGCTCGTTGCCCTCTCCCATGACCAAAACGGCGGTGGCAGCCAGTCCGTGGGCAATATTGGCTTTGGTGATAGACATTTTGTGGCCAAAAATATCGGCTTGGTCAATGTAGTCGTTG
Source organism: Patescibacteria group bacterium (assembly GCA_018814055.1). Classification (GTDB taxonomy): domain Bacteria; phylum Patescibacteriota; class JAHJAL01; order JAHJAL01; family JAHJAL01; genus JAHJAL01. The sequence goes on along the minus strand of JAHJAL010000159.1, from coordinate 6,325 downwards.
AGGGTATTGAATCCGCAGTGGGCGATACAAATGCCATGAGTGCCCCATTGCAAGGGAGCAACTGTACTGTCAGTGATGATTATGCCCAACATTTTGATATTGTTTTTTTGCCGTAAATGCCGCCAGATTTGGTCGGCGGTTTTTTGGAGATTCGCCGGCCAGAGGATATAGTGACCGTCACTGTTGGATTCATCGATACCGGACATGGGAATGAGGTGTTTGTTTTTGATGGTGAGTGAGATATTGTATTGACTGTGACTTGAGGGGAGATAGCAGTCGGCTTCTTGGTGGACGAGATTTTCTTTTTGGTGATTGTCGGATGGGTTGATTTTAACGTACCTACCTTCGCAGATAGATATTATTTTTGAAGTAATGGCGACAATTGATCTTTCTTTGAGATTGGGTAAGAAATTATCAATTGTGGTCAAAAGATCTGGGGGGTCGTGGGGACTAATAGGTTTGGTTTGTATGGGAGTGATTTTCATATTAAGATGATATTGTTATGTAAATAATTTTTGGAGGAACGAAATGGGTGAAAAAGAACACTTTTCTATCAAGGAAGCTTTGGATATCGCGGAGAAACTGGGTATTGATTGGGAGAAAGCGAGATTTGACGCGGAACAACTTCGGTTTGGGATGGATGTGGAGTTGGAGCATGGGACGGAGGAACAGAGCACGAATGTGTCCAATGATGATGCACTAACGACCGGTAAGATTGCGTTGGCACATTTGAATGAATTTCCTGATTATTATATCAGGTTGGAGAAAATGGAGGAAGAGGCGAAGGAGTATTGGGCTGGTCAAAATAAATTCAGGGAGTAAAAACAAAGATGGCTTGGAAAAAATATTTATATGATCCCAAATCCAAAGGGCAGTTCAAAATTTCTCGGAGTAAAATAGAATTATTTGTGCAGTGTCCGCGATGTTTCTATTTGGATTTAAGAAAAGGTGTCAAGCGACCATCTTTTCCCTCGTTTACCTTGAATTTGGCGGTGGATACTTTACTCAAAAAGGAATTTGATATTCATCGGGCAAAAAATACTGCTCATCCACTTTTACATCATTATGGTTTGGATTATACCCCATTTGCGCATTCCAAGATGGACGAGTGGCGATATAACTTTACCGGAGTTGGATTTTTGCATAAACTGACTAATTTTTGGGTTTACGGTGCCGTGGATGATATTTGGAAAGATGACAAAGATAATTTGATCATCGTGGATTATAAGGCAACTAGTACCGACAAACCAATCGATATGAATGATCGTTGGAAGGAGTCATACAAAAGACAGATGGAGATTTATCAGTGGTTGGCGAGGAACAATGTTGACTTAGGTAAGCATATTATTTCAAATGATGGATACTTTGTGTATTGTAATGGCAAAAAAGATGCCGAGGCATTTGATGGTAGACTGGAGTTTGAGATAGAATTGATCAAATATCAGGGTAGCGCGGATTGGATTGAGGGAGTAGTGGCGGATGCCTGGAAGTGTTTGAAATCGGATGATTTACCCAAAAGTGCCGAGGATTGTGAACATTGCAATTATAGGCAACAGGCCGGTGAGCAGGAGTTGTGGCAGGGGAAGACATTATTTGGTTAGAAGATGAGAAGAAAAAGAAGCAAAATTACTTTTGGCAGGATAATATATTTACTGGTTTTGGGTTTTTTTATATATCTGGTGATTACAAAATGGCCGGATGTTTTGAATATTGTAAACACTTTGCAGGAAGTGAGTTTGGTATATTTGATTTTGGCCTTACTGGTACAGTTTTTGATTATGGCAAATCAGGCGAAATTTTACCAAGAAAGTTATCGGATATTTAACTTGTTTGTCGGGTGGAGTAAATTTTTTTGGTTGACAACTTCGGCTAATTTCATCAGTATGATTTCGCCGTCCGGCGGGTTTGTGGCCGGGGTGGCAATGATTGTGAGAGATGGTTGTCAGAGGGGGTATTCTCATGGAAAGCTTATTTTTGCCAATGTGGTGTATTGGGTGGTTTATTATGTGGTTTTTATTTTTTATTTGGTGGTGGGAGTTTATTTTCTGTTGCTGAAGGGGCAATTGGCTGACTATATGTTATTGCCCGCAGTTATTTTGGTGACTTTGGTAGCGGTAATTTTGGTTGTTTTGATATTGGCATTGGATGATTATGAGCGTTTCAAGAAGTTGGTGATAAAATTTATTAAACAAGTAAATCAAATAAATAATTGGTTGGGAAGAGGGGAGTGGATTGGCGTTAAGAGTGTAAAAAAATATTGCTATGAGGTATATGAGGGCTATCATTTTGTGATTGGCAATATATATCGAATGAAAAAATTGATATTGAGGGCGTCGATTATGGTTTTTTTGAATGTAGTGATATTGTCCTTGTTGGTCGGGGCTTTTGGAGGGGATTGGACGAGTATTGGAGTATTATTGTCTTGTTATATGATAGCGGCTTTGTTGATGGTAGTATCGATTACTCCTTCGGGAGCGGGAATAGTCGAATTAGCGATGGTTAGTATTTTGAGCGCTTTTTTGTTGCCGGTGGAAAAAGCGATTATGGTAGTAGTGCTTTATCGGTTGTATCAGTTCTGGATACCTTTATTGTTGGGGTTTATCAGTTTTCGGAAGGTGGGAAAAAATTTGTAGTCTGTAAGGTGATGTTATAATTGAAGTAGAAAAATGATTAATATATATACAAAAATATTATGCAAGCTGTTGCATTGTTGTTTGGTTTGTCGGCTATAATTGCTGCTTTACTACATTGTTTACGGGTACCTGTGATCGTGGGGTTTTTGGTGGCTGGGTTGCTGGTAAGGAGTTTTGGTGTTGAATGGCATAATGCGGATTATTTGGTAACACTGGCGGAGTTTGGGGCGGCGTTTTTGCTGTTTTCAGTTGGTTTGGAGTTGAAAGTGAAGCATTTCAAAGATCTGGGCTGGACAATTGTGTGGGTGTCTTTATTGCAAATGTTGCTGGTTTTCTTTTTGTCCTATGGTATGTTTCTGATATTTGGGTATTTTTGGAAAGCGGCTGTTGTATTGTCGATGATAATATCCTTTAGTAGTACGATATTGGTAGCGATGGTGTTGAAACAGAGGGATGAGATTCATAGTTTGCATGGCAAATTAATGATGGGGATTTTGTTGATGCAAGATTTGGTAGTCGTAGTGGTGTTATTTGTGATTCCTTATTTGACTGGGGGACAGGTGGATTATTTGTCTTTGACACAGAGAGTCTTGTTGAATATTTTGGCGGTGGTGTTGCTGGTGGTGGTGGGGAGTTGGTTTTTTGGGAGGATAAAGAAGATTTTTGATAGAGAATATAATGTTGTTTTCTTGCTGGCGGTGGCTTATTTGTTGGGTGTAATATATTTCTTTTCTTGGGAAGCGATAAATTTACCTCCGGAAATAGCTGGTTTGGTGGCGGGACTCAGTTTGTCAGGTGTTCTGGCCAGAACGAGGATTACCAATTGGTTTGATCCCTTGCGGGACTTTTTTTTGGTTTTTTTGTTTTTTTGTATCGGCACGGAAGTTGATTTGTTGAGCGTATTTGATCATTTGGATAAGTTATTGATTTTGATTGTAATGGTGTTGTTATCAAAAATGGCGATAGGTTGGTTGGCAGTTGGTATTGGAGGATTTCCGAGAAAAGTAATATTTTTATCTGGTCTTGGTTTGGCCAACATGTCGGAGTTGGGACTGGTAATTCTGCCGATGTCTTTGCGGTTGGGGTTGATAACTGAAGAATATTTGGCTTTGTATAGTATGCTGATATTGATTAGTTTGATCATATCGGCGATAATATTGAAAAATTGTGATGATGTGTGTTTTGGAGTGAGTCATATTTTTGGATTGTTGGAGAAAACTCGACTGTATAAACTTCCTCCAAAAGAAAGCTATTTTTTGGGAAAGAAAGTATTGTTGGGATGTCATCGTTCGGGATGGTCAATCGTAAATAGTTTGTCAAATCACAATAATTTGGTGGTAGTTGATTATGATGTGGAGCAGGTGAAAAGGTTGAGGAAGAAGGGAGTGGAAGCGTATTATGGTGATGTACAGGAAACTAGATTTCTGCTTGAACATGATATATGCCAGGCCAAAATGGTAATATCAACTATACCCCATTTCCAGGCAAATATGATTTTGATAGATCTTTTGCGGAATAATTGTAAAGGAAATAAATCATTGTGGGTGGCTTGTCTGGCCAAAACTCGTCGGGATGTTGCTAAATTATATAAAGCTGGATATAATTTGGTTTTGAATCCCCATATGTCAGTCGCGATCGACATGGCCAGCTTGATGTTGTCGACCAGAAGAAATGTCTCTGTTGGCAAAATCAAGAAAATGCAAAAAAAATTATTGAAAATATAAGCGGAGAAAACTATGAAGATAGTGATGATTGTTGCCCCTGAGCAATATAGAGACGAAGAGTTGATTGGTACCAAGGAAGAATTGTCTTTGGAGTCGATTGGGGTGGATATTGCTTCAAAAATAAAGGGTGAGATTGTCGGGGTAAAAGGCGGTAGGGCTCAAGCGAATATAACAGTTGAAGAGATTGACGCAAAAACTTATGACGGAGTTGTTTTGATTGGGGGTAGCGGAGCGCTGGTGTATAGGAATGATGATCTTGTGCGGGAGAAGGTGGAAAGTTTTTGGAACGATGGAAAGGTTGTGGCGGCGATATGTATTGCGCCAACGATACTTTCGGCAATGGGTATTTTTGGTGGCAAAAAGATGACGGTTCACAAGTCAGGCCGGGAAGATTTGGAGTATGATGGGGTGGTTTATGTGGATGAAGATGTGGTGGTTGATGGAAAATTGGTGACGGCCAATGGTCCGGCATCAGCGAAGGGTTTTGGGAAAAAGGTTGCTGAAGTGTTGAAAAATAATTAATATTTGAGTGTGTTCTGATAATTTTTTCTGAAGTGTCCTGAATTATATTTCTTCCAAATCGCTCGAGGTGGGACAACACATTATATAGCAAGGAGCTACGCGTGAGAACACACTCAAATGTTAATTATTGTCAAATAACCAAGGAGTGATTTATGAAAAAATATTTAAAGATTATTGTGTTTGTGGTGGTGGTATTGCTGGTGATGGGAGTATTGTATTGGCGGCAGCGGGACAATGCTTTATTGATCGATGGAGTTGAGAGAGTGGATATACAGTTGGTGGATCGCGGTAACTATGGGTTGTATAGTGGAATGATTTCTGATGAAATCAAAGATGAAGAGTATGGGCAACTGACTGCGTGGGTGATAGAAGACAGTGCGTCTTGGAAGCGTTTTTGGGAATCAAATATACGTGATGATGATACGGGGGGGTTTGAAGGTGCTCCAACTGTAGATTTTGACACTAAATTGGCGATTGGGGTATTGCAGGGTATAAAGGAAGCCGGAGGGTATTATCTGACGGTAAATGAGGTCAAAATTTCGAAGAATGCGGTGGTAATATATGCACAAATTATTGAACCGCGGGGCGATGAGGTATTATCTCAAGTAGTGACTTCACCGTATGATGTATTTACAATTGATAGAAACGATGTCTTTTCGAATGATTCGGCAAGATTGATCGTAATTAATACTGTGGATGGAGAAACTGTATTTGATAAGAGTATAAAGGAGGCAAAAATATGAGGTTGAAAGAAATTTGTAAAGTGTTGTTGGGAGTAATTTTGGGGGCGGTGGTGGTGCTTGGTCCGGTTGTGTCAAAAGCCCAAAGTGATCCTCAATTGAGTTTGAGTGTTTCCAACTCAAGTGTAAAAATTGGTGATACGATTACTTATAATATTTCATATAGCAATGTTGATGGGGGGGATCTTTCTAGTGCTGAAATAGTAATGGATTTGCCGGTAAACGGTGGTTTGAGTTTTATGAGTTCTAGTCGAGCAGTTGAATGGACATCAAATAATAATCCCAAATGGCGGCTAGGTGATTTAGTGGCGGGTGGTAGTGGTGTGGTTAGTTTGACAGTATTGGTAAGTGGTGGGTATGAGGGTAGCAATATTGTCACGTCAGCAACTTTGGATGCTTTGGGGAGCGATTCTGCTAGTGTGGGTGTTGGGTCAGGATCGACAAGCGTGGTTGTAGATTCCGATAAGGGTGAAGACGAAAAGGAAGAATCGGAAAAAAAAGATGACGATAAAAAGAAAGATGATTCAGATCTATCCGCTGAAGATGATAAGGATACTGGGGTTGGTGATTTAGAAGTTGATGGAGTGCGTAAGATTGATGTGGAAAAGATTGTGGGCGGGGCGGATATGTCTGAATTTGAGAATGTCAATAAATGGGACAGTCGGTTTTTGGTGGTGGGAGTGGTGGCTTTGGTATTGATTTTGGT
>JAHJAL010000158.1 GCA_018814055.1 Patescibacteria group bacterium | reverse complement strand
TAATATTTGAATTGCTACTAAAGGCAATGGCCACCCAAACAAAATTGCCAAAAATATTATGAGGATACCAATTATATTTATACCCAAAGATATACGGGTGTCTCGGATGATGCCACATCGAATAATATATCTCCAGTATAAAGATTTCGACCACCAAACGGGTAAAGACATTGAACAAATTATCAAACACCTTCGGAACTTTGAACCAGGAATTGGTTTTAACAAACACCAAAAACCAAGACTGTTTGGATTTGGCAAACAAGGACAAATAGTTGATTTACAGGAAGAAATTTATAACAAATATCCACAGTATAAATTTGAATATGACGGAAGTAAACAAACTGTTTTATGTGACATTATAAATGCCAAAGAAATCACAGCTGATATGAGAAAATAATACCCTCTTATTGAATGTCAAAAAAACTGGAAATAATATATAATATTACATGAATTAATAAATATTCACTATAAATCTATGCGCAAAAAAACTATCATTACCGTCGTGATTCTGGTATTGGTATTGATATTTCTAATTGGCAGCCTGGGATCGTATTTTATCATCAAACACTACAAAAACATTCTGAAACAAAATGGTTACACTCCCGATTTATATCAACTAGTTCAGAACCAATACAATCAGGATGACTTCATTCAATTTGCTTCACTGGAGGAATACAATAGTTATTATGCCACCGCCAGTGAATACACCCAGGTAGGTTCCTGGGGAATGGGTGCCAGTCGTGGAGCCATGGATTTTGCCGAAGAATCAGTAATGGCTCCCACGGCCAGTGACAGCATGACTAATTCTTATAAAGCCACGCCGGATAGAGTATCCGAAACCAATGTCCAAGTCCAGGGTATAGACGAACCGGATATCGTCAAGACCAACGGCAGGGAAATATTTTTCTCTTCAGAAAACTACTATTATTGGGACATGCCGTTAATTCGAACCGACGATTCTTTTTCGGAATCATATAACTACCCGGAGTACAATACAAAAATTGTTTCGGCCTTCCCGCCGAGCGACCTGGCCCAAAACGAATCAATCGATGAAACCGGTAATTTGTTGATCATCGACGACAATCTAATCATTATTTCCTATGACCAAGTCATTTCTTATGACATATCCGATCCTACCAAACCGATAGAAAACTGGCAATTTGCCCTGGATGACAACAGCTCAATTTATCAGGCCAGAAAATACGATAACCGGCTCTACCTCATTGCCAGTACATACGCCTATGACTACAATAACTGTCCCTTTGTCCTGGGACAAAGCGATCAAGAAATCAAAATAAATTGTCAGGATATTTATCATCCGGTTACCCCCGTGCCCTACGATTCTATCTATACCGTAATGAAATTAAATCCCACCAGTGGCAAAGCCGAAAAAACCATATCCTTTACCGGATCAGCTGACAGTTCTGCAGTATATATGTCAACCGACAACCTCTACGTTACTTATTCTCAACCGGGGGATTATGTACAAATATTTCTAGATTTTCTGCAAAGCCATTCCGGTATATATCCAGTGTATATTCAGGACAAAATAACCAAACTAAACAGTTATGACCTTGGTTATTTCACCAAGCTGATGGAACTGGAAAACATCCTGACCAATTACTACAATACCTTGTCCGATGACGACCGCCTCAAATTTGAAACTGATATGCAAAACGCACTGGATGAATACATGACCCGGCATAAACGCGAATTATCATCGACAATCATTAATCAAATCAATACCACCACTCTCGAACCGACCGCTATCGGCTTGGTACCCGGTGAATTACTCAATCAATTCTCATTGGACGAATACAACCAACATTTACGAGTAGCCACCACCACCGGCCAAAACTGGTGGGGAGTCCCGTTTGTATCCACTTCCTCTGAAAGTGTCAATGATGTCTATGTCCTCGACGACAACCTCAAAATAACCGGACAAGTATTGGACATGGGAGAAGGCGAACGAATATATTCAGCTCGATTCATCGGCGATATGGGATATGTAGTAACATTCCGCGAAACTGATCCATTTTATGTCCTCGATTTATCCAATCCCAACAAACCGGTCAAATCCGGCGAACTAAAAATCCCCGGCTACTCATCATATTTGCATCCGATCAGTGATGACATCATCCTTGGTGTCGGCAAAGAAGAAAGCGAAGTCAAATTATCCATGTTTGACGTCTCCGATCCCGAAAATCCCACCGAAACCGCCAAATATAAGCTCAACGAATACTGGTCAGATATCCTCGATACCCACCACGCCTTCTTGCTCGACGACCAGCATCAAATCTTCTTTATCCCCGGTTCGTATGGCGGCTATATATTCTCCTATGCCGACGATAAGCTCGAGCTCAAGAAAGCTGTTGATGATATTTCTGCCCGCCGTGCTCTCTATATAGACGATTATCTCTACATTGTCGGTGACGATCAAATAGTCGTGCTCAACGAAAACACCTGGGAAACCGAAAAAACTCTGGACTTGACTTACTAATCAAATAGTTGGCTTTGACAATCTGCGGTAATTTGCTAAAATAAACTCATCACTTTAATTCCCAAGACAGTTGGTGGCTTTTGCCTTAAAATTTACCAACCTAGGAAACAAACAAGTCTATGTTCACGACCTTGTTTCCTCTTGGAACAAGGTTTTTTGGTCGATTATTCATTATTCACTATTAATTATTCATTACAAAAATTATGGCAAAAACCAAACAGCAGAAAGAAGAAATGTTAGCAGATATCAAAGACAGTCTGAACAAAAGCAAATCAGTCGTATTTACTGTCAACAAGGGGCTCAATGCTGAAGAAATGGTCAAACTTCGCAAAATAACTTTCCAAGCCAACACCAAATACAGTGTCGTCAAGAAAACCCTACTCAAAATTGCTCTCAAAGATGCCAAAATCGATTTACCTGATGATGGCAATTTGGATGGTCCGCTAAATGTCTTGTATAGCTATGACGATGAAATAGTTGGCCCCAAAACTATCTATGAATTTGGCAAAGAAAGCAGTAATCTGGAAATAATC
>JAHJAL010000157.1 GCA_018814055.1 Patescibacteria group bacterium | reverse complement strand
CGCTTCCGCCGGATTGCCGAAAAATCAGCCACCGATGTCGATGACTTGATAGTCAATATTTTTGATTCCATCGGTAACACATTTTTCTTCTTCGTTGCTCTTTTCATTTCCATGCGATCCGCCAATATCTCCGGTCAAATCAATGATATTATCAACAAAGCATCAATAATCATCTTCTTGTATTACTCCATCAAAATCCTGTCCAACCTGATCAAATACGGCTTCTCCAAACTAATCGCCCAAAAAAAACAAGAAGAAAAACAGGACCTGACTCTAATAAAGGTTCTTGGCGGTATCTCCCAAGTCGTGCTATGGATAATTGCTATTTTAATATTGTTACAAAATTTTAATTTCAATGTATCCACTCTCGTTGGCGGTCTGGGTATCACCGGCATCGCCGTCGCTTTTGGCCTACAAAACGTTCTCAAAGATGTCTTTTCTTTTATATCAATCTTGATCGACAAACCATTCAAAGTCGGCGACTCCATCGAAATTGACAGTACTTTCGGAACGGTTCGCCAAATCGGTATCCGCTCCACCCGTATCAAAACTCTCACCGGCGATGAACTTATAATTCCCAATCAAGATATATCTCAAAGCCGAATTAGAAACTTTTATAAACTAAAAAAACGCCGAGTTGAGTTTGATATCGGAGTTGAATATTCAACTTCATCCCATAAGCTCGAAAAAATACCCCAAATTATTCAAAATATTATTCAAAAATCCGAACTTTGTGAATTTATCCGATGCAATTTCAAAAAATTTGGCGATTCTGCCCTAATTTTCGAAACCGTCTACAAACTTGACTCATCCAGCTACACTACCTATATGCAAATCCGTGAACAAATCAACCTGGCCATAGTCAAAGAATTCAAAAAAGTCCGTATCAACATGGCTTTCCCCACTCAGACAATTCATCTCAAGAAATAATTGCCACTATTATCAACAATATCAACCCAACATTCCCCAGTCATTACCCCCTGCCAATCCAGCTGCATTTGACTCATCAGTATCCAAGTGCATAACAAATTTTGAACCTGATATCACTCGCACTACCACTTCATGAAAAGTAACAGCTCTCTCCCCCTCCATCCGAACCGAAACCACATCTCCATCTTTCGAATCTAACTCTTTTGCTTTTTTTTCATCACAATGTAAATGACGCCTAGCGATAATAACCCCATCTTTCAATTCCACCTGGCCTTTTGGTCCTAGTAGTATTCCACCAGCTGAATCATCTAATTCACCCGACAAACGTATTGGTGGATTAGTTCCCAATTGCTTTGCGTCTGATCGGCTTATTTCTACTTGAGTTTGTTCTCTTGCTGGTCCAATAACGCGCATCCCTTCCAACTTTCCCAACTCAGTTTGAAAAACCACTGTTTCTTCAGCTGCAAAATTACCCGGTACCGACAGATCTCTAATTTTTTTCAGCTCATAACCCACTCCAAAAAGAACGTCCAAATCTTTTTTGGACAAATGACAATGCCTGGCTGATATTTCAATTTTTACTTCTGTCATAAAAACATTACTATATAAATTCGGGCTTTGCCCGACGAAGCCCGCCCACTAATCATGACATTGCTACGAGAAAATATTATTGCATACGCTACGAAGCCCGCCTTCGTCCGCCTTTGGCGGACTACGGCGATGCGAAGTCGGGGATGAGAGACTCGAACTCTCGACCTCCTGGTCCCAAACCAGGCGCGCTAGCCAACTGCGCTAATCCCCGAATAATAATGAATAATTAATAATTAATAATCAATATCCATCATCCAGATTATAGCAAAAACGACATGTTACAATCTAGGATCATTAATTATTCATTATTTCTTAACCTTCTTCTCTGTCACATAAAACCCCAAATACTTGCCAAACATCAACCGAGTTTGCGCATCCAAAGAAGGTATCGAGCCAAATATTGAGGAGTTAATTGGTACCATAATCCACACCAATAACATTTCCAACACGCTCCACCGACCATATTTCGGTGGTCTTGGTGGAAGCATCAAAAAAGAAATGCCCATCGCTACAAACAAACCAATCCACGATATAGTCAACAAACGGTTAGCCCAAAATGGCAGGTAATATGACAAAGGCGATTCCGAAAACTGACTACTCAAGATAAATGGCCACCAGCCAGACGTCAACACAAATAAGCTTCCCGTAGCCCACGAAAAATGACCATCAAAAATCCGCCAAATTTCCACCAATTTCCGATACCAACCGATTGATCTATCTTTGATACTAGCCACCACCATATACGGAAAATGTTCAACCCCCCAAGCCCATCTCCTCATCTGGATGTATTGAGCAATCATTGTATCTTTCAGATTATCCGTCAACACCGCATCCATATAAACCGGGGTAAGAATTGGAATAACCTGATGATCCCCGGCATATCTAAACATCGCCCTATAATACTGTTTCGAATCTTCCGATACCACCCTCACATCCCAAAAATCAATATCAACCAAAGTTTTCATACTCATCGCTTGGCTCGAAAAATTCACCATCCGATAACTCCTGGTGGCCTCAACCATTTGCCAAAAAGCAGATGAAAAAGCAATGGTCCTCGTGATAAAAGGCACATCCCAAATATTATTGTTGTAAATTGGGATAGGCTGATAACTCTTTCTAGTGCGACGATTGGTAGTCAAATACTTATAAGAAATATTGGCAAAGTATTGCCGGTGAACCCTGGTATCACAGTCAAAGTTTGATACAATTACCCGCTCATAATCAATATTTCTCTTGTCCAGATACTTCTTCAATTTCCTTCCCGCCCAAGTGGCATTGGCGCTCTTTCCTTTGATCTCACCCTCTATCCCATCGGGGTGAATCGTCAACAGAAAATCTGCAAATTTATCTTTGTATTCCCTTTGTAAATCATATCCCCTTTTATTCAATTCCGTGCCAACCCGCTCTTCCATCGCCAATACAATAATAATTTTCTCCTTCGGGTATTTCGCCTCCAGATAAGAATCAATCGATGGCTTGATAATCTCTTTGCCTTCCTGATAGGTAGGTAACAGCACCACATGATAAATATCCTCCCAGTCCAGCTTTTTTTGTGCTATCTGATCTTTGCTTATATTTTTGAGTAAAGCAAAATAATCAATTTGCATTTCTTTTTTCATCGCGAAATATCCCACAATCAACCGCCCACCGATTTCTATCGCCTTAAACAACCAATACAAATCAAAAATTAT
>JAHJAL010000156.1 GCA_018814055.1 Patescibacteria group bacterium | reverse complement strand
GGTTATTCAAGATAACCGACTGGCTTCATACACTGCTAAATCGTCACGCTACCAGGTATACAACAAAGAACATTATGTCAAACCCGACCGGGTAATAAAATCAGAATTTGGAAATCTGTACCTCGAAACCATGGATTACCTTTTTGATGAATATCTCCAGATGTACAAACTCGCCAAAGAATATGTCGTCAAAGAGTACCCAAATACCGATGCCCAGCCAGAAGCTATGTATGAAGCCAAATCTAAAGCACGGGCTTGTGACATCGTACGTTACGCCTTACCGGCCGGATCAATGATGAACATGGCCATGACTGCCAACGCCCGAGTCTATGAACATACCATCATGAAACTGCTATCACACCCGTCTGAGGAAGTACAAACTATCGGTCATAAGCTGAAAACTGAAATTCAAAAAGTCATTCCCACTTTGGTAAAATATGCCGACAAAAATGAATATTTATCCACTACCGAACAGGATTTATACCAGTATACCACCAGTCAAATCAAATTTGATCACTTTGACGATCAGGAACCCATAAAATTGGTCAAATATGATATTGATGCCTATAACCGCGTAGTTTCTTCCATTATTTACCGTTTTTCCAGTTATTCGTATGATCAAATCGAAACCCAAGTAAAAACCATGACAGATCAGGAAAAAGATGAAATTCTGCATCAATATTTATGCAAAATGGGTAAACATGATTATCCTATGAGAGAATTGGAGCACATTTACTACACTTTTGATATTCTGGTGGACTACGGCGCTTTCCGTGACATCCAGCGTCATCGTATTTGTACTCAAACCAACCAGGCCCTAACCACCAACTATGGATACAGTATTCCCGAAAAACTTGACCAGGTTGGTCTTGTACCCCGATTCAAGCTTTGTATGGAAAAAGCCGCCATGGCTTTTGCCAAAATTTCCACCTTGTTTCCATTTGAAGCCCAGTATGTGATCCCTATGGCTTTCCGCAAGCGGGTACTAATAACCTGGAATTTGCGTGAATTGTTTCATTTCATCCGTCTTCGTAGCGGGCGTGAAGGGCATATTTCCTATCGACGAGTAGCGATGGAATGTTATGATAAAATAAATGAGATTCACCCCATGCTGGGCAAATACCTGATTGTAGACAAATCGGAGGGCCCTAGTCGCTAACTTGTTTATTAATAAAATCAATTATGATTCTTTGTGATCAATCAATTCGCGAACGAATAAAAAACGGGCAAATATTTATCGATCCATACACCGAAGAATTTTTGCAACCGGCCAGCTATGATTTGCGTATGGACAAAAACTTTATGATTTTTGACCGCACCCAGCATGAATCCATTGATGTCCGCCGACCGGTCAAGAATCTAATGCAGCAAGTAACTATCGTAGAAGATGAACCATTTATCCTTCACCCCGGAACATTTGCCCTGGCCAATACTTTGGAAGTAGTTGGTGTTGACAATCAACATGTGGGCTGGCTTGAGGGCAAAAGCTCACTCGGCCGTCTGGGTTTGGTTATTCACGCCACCGCCGGCTTCCTGGATCCGGGTAACAAATTACGCATGACCCTGGAGTTGTCCAATCTAGGTTCACTACCGATTAAACTATATTACAAAATGAAAATTGCCCAGATAGCTTTTGGTCAACTTGATCAGCCTTGTCAACGTCCCTATGGATCCAAAGAACTCAAAAGTAAATATTTTGGCGACATGTCCGTCAAAGCCAGCCTCATGCACGAAAATTTCCATAAATAATTTTACTTAACATATATCAAAGAGGGCGTTAAAGACTATTTTTATCGTACTAATTTTATATTATGAAAATCAATGTAGAGGGATTTTCCAGTATCGATCAAAACCCAGAAATCAGATGGTGGGATAATGAATTATGGATAAAAGAGATAGAAAAAAAAGAAGGTTTAAAAATTATTCATAATCCTACAACACGGCGGAAATTTATTGACCGACAATTATATATTGACGGGATTACTGACAAAGAACGTAAACCAATCAAAGAAAATATTGATAATGCCTACCTGCCCATTTCTTTAACAAATACTCCTGTCGGATTACAATTTCTTGCTACTTTTTTGCAAAACAGTACAAAAACTATATTGGACAAATGCAACATCAGACACTATGATCCACACACTGCCCCTTTTTCTCCTGACAAAAATCTATCTGTTGGCCCTGATGATG
>JAHJAL010000155.1 GCA_018814055.1 Patescibacteria group bacterium | reverse complement strand
TTTTTTGGTTCAATGTCGATTATTTTTTTGCTGTTATTGACAGTGGTGGTTTGATTATTGTGGTATTTTTTGAGGACTTCGGGCGGTGTGAGGTAGACAATTAAATAAGCACAACCGGTAAAGACGGCTGCGTCATCGATAAATCCGATTAGAGGAACATAATCAATGATGATGTCCAATGGCAATAAAGCGTAGCCAAGGAACATTCCGGTTGGTATTAGTTTGGCTTTTAGGGGCACGTCTTTGTCAAAAAGCAATTTGAAAGGTAAAATGAGACTTTGAAAAATTTCGATAAATTGTGGTTTGGGAGTTAGTTGCTGGGTCATAATGCAAGATATCCTAAATGACTATTGAAAAAATTAATAATATTCATGAATCACTGGACTGTAACATTGATGCTGACAGTATTGGTGTTGCCAGCGTTGTCATACGCGACTGCTTGTAAATTATAGACGCCATTGCCGGGATATGTCCAAGTGACAGTGTAGATATTGGAGCCGGTGGGTGTATTGACTGAACCGGAGGGGATGGAGTTGATTTTGAAATCGACACGGCTGACACCCGTTTGATTGTCGGAGGCTTGTACTTGTAGGCTGTAGGGGAAACCAGAAGATGGGATACTGGCTCCATTGGCGGGGGATTGGAAGTTGACTGATGGAGCGGAAGTATCGGGTTGGTTGGAAAGGTTGATATTGATTGAATCGGAAGCAGATAAGCCAGAATTATCCTGTAGATTGACGGATACAAAATGTTGTCCATCTGGTTTGGAGCTGACATCGTAGGACATGGAGTATGGTTCTTGGTTGGCTGAACCAATACTACTGCCGTCAAAGAAGAATTCTACAGAACTTACTCCGGATGGAGCGTTGGCAGAGGTGGATATATTGAGTATAGAATTGACAGTGGAGTTATTGGATGGGAATGTAATGCTGATAGTGGGCTTGATGTCTACCAATGAACATTTTTCTTCAGGTGGTGGAGCGGAAATATTGGCTGAAGCGGCCCAGCTCTGCACGGGGGTTTCCCAGGCGGGGTTGTCGGGCATTTCGGAGTGAATGACGCGATAGGTTTTGGCTTCAGTCAGATCGGCCGGTATATCAGAATCTGCCAATTTGCCATTGGCTTTGCATACTCTGTAAGTAGTAACACCTTGGGGTGATTCGCCGGGATGGTGCCAACTTGCTCCAATATCGGTTGAAACGGGAGATCCTTCAACTGGTTTTAGGTTGGAATATTTGTCGACACTGACACTTTCGATACCTTCGGGTTTGACGAATTCTTCTATTTCGGTTCCTTCGAGGGCGAATCTCATGTACTCATTCCAAAGAGGAGCGGCGACATAGATACCGGGGGCATTGTACATGGGGGTGTTGTCATTGTTACCGGCCCATACACCGGTAACCAATGAGGGCGTATAACCCAAAGTCCATCCATCGCGGTATTCATCGGTAGTGCCAGTTTTGGCCGCGACTGGTCGGTCGCCGAGGTAAAGGTTGCTGTTACTGCCAAATGATGGCGTGCGGGCGATATTGTCTGAGAGTACGTTACTCATTAGATATGCGATTTGGGGTGAAAATACTTCTTTTTCTTCTTTCTTTTTGTCTTCTTCGGACCATTCTTCGATAGTATTGTTTTGATAATCAGTTATCTTGATTATATAGACCGGGTCATGATATTTGCCTTGGTTGGCCAGGGCGGCATAGGCATTGGTGAGTTCGATAAGTTTAACCTCGCCACCACCTAAGACCAAAGACAGGCCATAACGATCGGGATCGTTTAATGACTTGATTCCCAGGTCGTTGGAAATTTTGATAGCTTTTTCCAAACCGACCAGGGCCAGCATTTTGACCGCCGGGATATTGAGAGAATTTTGGAGAGCGGTGCGGACACTCACCGGACCTCGAAATGATTTGTCATAGTTATCGGGGGTGTATCCTCCGCCAAAGTCAGTTTTGAGGTCATAAAGGGTACTGCCGGGAAACCATTTATCCATAAAACCGATCGCATAGATGATTGGTTTGTAGGAGGAGCCCGGTTGCCGCTTGGAGGTGGCTACGTTGACATTACCGTCGTTTTCGGTGTCCCAGTAATTCTTGGAACCAACCATGGCGATTATCTGGTTGGTGTGGGGATCAATCGAGATCAGAGCGGCGTTGTGGGCGTTGTAGGCGGAAGCGTTTTTGTTGGCATAATTTGTTACCAATTCTTGAGCTTTGTTTTGTTTTTCCAGGTCTAAAGTGGTGACAATATTTAAACCGCCTTCTTCGATTTCTTGCTGGGTGTATTTTTGTTCCAGTTGTTCCAGAACATAAAATACAAAATGAGGGGCTTGAATATCTTCATTTCTTCGCTTGAACTGTATTTGTTCAGCCAGGGCTTCGGTAAGTTGTTGCTCGTCGATATATTCCAGCTCGCGCATTTGATTTAGAATCCAGTGGTGTCTTTCAGAGAGTTCATCAGTGTGATTGCCATAGGGAGAGTAATAGCTGGGGGCTTGAATGATAGCTGCCAGAACAGCTCCTTCGGCAATAGTTAAATCCTGGATGTCTTTGTCAAAATATATTTCGGAAGCGGCTTGGACGCCGTAAGCAGTACTGCCAAAGGGTATTTCGTTGAGATAAATTTGCAATATTTCATTTTTGGTTAAAATTTGTTCCAGTTCGATAGACAATATCAGCTCTTTTATTTTGCGGGTATAAGTTTTTTCGCTGGTTAAGACGGTGTTTTTGATAAGCTGTTGAGTAATCGTACTGGCGCCTTGACCGTATACATCTCTGTTTAGTAAATTTTTGACCACTGCTCCCAGAAATCGTTTGGGATCAAATCCAATGTGCTGGTAGAAGTCTCTATCCTCGGTGGTAATAACAGCGTCTTTCAGGTGTTGGGGTATATCGTCAATGGTGACCAGTGTTCTTTGGATGTCTCCATGGACCTCATAAAGCAATTGGTTATTGCGGTCGTATATTTTGGTGGATTGGGCCACGTCTCTATCCATTAGTTTGCTGGGGTTCGGTAGCTCGGCGGAAAAGGAGAAGAAAAGGGCTGAAATCGTGAAAACAACTAGTGAAAACAAGAAAAAGACTATTTGTAGAGTCCACTTGACAATAGGATTAGACAACATAGTGTATTTATAGTTATATATGGTTATATTAGTCATTATTAATTATACTATAAATAAACATATCAAACAGTATCAAACATTATCAAATATTCTAAAACAATATCAAATAATAACTTATTGAATTATGTCTAAAATAAAAGAGTTCAAAAAATGGTTGGAGGAGCGGACGGAGCAGATGGTGGGGTGGGATGAGTTGGAAAAAAAGTTAAGGAAAAAAGAGAAGATCAAGATCAAGTATGGCGCTGATCCGACGAAGCGGGATTTGCACTTGGGCCACGCGGTATCTTTGAGGATAATGCGTCGGTTACAAGATGAATTTGATGCCGAGATTCAATTTTTGATTGGAGATTTTACGGCTAAAGTTGGTGATCCAACCGGGAAATCAAAAGCCAGGCCGGTTTTGACTGATGAGCAGATGAAGCTAAATGCCGAGACATATGCTACTCAGATATTTAGAATACTGGATGAGAAAAAAATGAGTACCTGGTGCAATGGTGAGAAATTAGCATTTGTGGATAATTGTCAGGGTGGGTGGTGGAACAACATGAAATTGCCGGAATTTATGAATTTGTTGACGTTGGTGACTCATGCGAGGCTGATAGATCGCGATATGTTTCAGGAGAGAATAAAAAATAATCAAGAAATATATATGCATGAAATGATGTATCCAATT
>JAHJAL010000154.1 GCA_018814055.1 Patescibacteria group bacterium | reverse complement strand
TTTACCTCCGTTGATCTGACCAGTGACAACGGAATATTCTACGGTTTCAACGGCCACAATCAATCACTAATTATCTTTGACCGCTTTGACCTGCCCAACCCCAATTGCACTATCTTTGCCACTTCCGGCGCCGGTAAAAGTTATACCGTCAAACTCGAGTGCCTGCGATACCTCATGCTCGGCACCAACATCATCATTATCGACCCGGAAAACGAATACCAAACCCTTTGCGAGGCCGTCGGCGGTACCTTTATCCCCGTCTCCATCAATTCCGACCGCAAAATCAATCCCCTGGACATGCCGGACACCTCACCAGGCGAAGAAGAAAGCGCCTTTCGGAGCGCCATCATCACCATATCCGGCATCATGAACATCATGCTCGGTAACCTCACCCCCGAGGAAAGTGCCATCATGGACCGAGCCATCAAAGAAACCTATGCCCTCAAAGACATCACCGAAGATCCGGCCACTCACAAAAACCCCGCTCCACTACTGGAAGATTTATACAATGTCCTGACCAACATGTCCGGCGGCGAATCCATGGCTCAACGGCTGCAAAAATACACCGAAGGCAGTTACGCCGGCCTGCTCAACCATCCTACCAATATCGACCTCAAATCAAACTTCATCGTTTTCTCTGTCCGTGACCTTGAAGAATCCCTCCGCCCGATCGCCATGTACGTCATCACCAACTTCGTCTGGACCAAAATCCGCACTGAGCTCAAACGCCGCATCATGGTCATCGATGAGGCCTGGAACTTAATGCAATACGAAGACTCCGCCCGCTTCTTGCACAACCTGGCCAAACGTTCTCGTAAATATTATCTCGGTGTTACCACCATTTCCCAGGACGTTGAAGACTTCTTAGGCTCCAAATGGGGTAAAGCCATGATCTCCAACTCGGCCATGCAGATCCTGCTCAAACAATCCCCCGCCTCCATCGACCTCATCGGCCGCACTTTCAACCTCACCGACGGCGAAAAAATGGCCCTCTTGGAATCAAATGTCGGTGAAGGCATCTTCTTTGCCGGCCTCAATCACGTATTGATAAAAATAGTCGCCTCCTACACCGAACATCGGCTTATCACCTCCAACCCTGAAGAAATTCTGGCCATGCGCGGCGGTTTATAAATTTCCAATTTTCAATTTTCAATTTCCATTGAATAATCAATTTTCAATTTTCAAACAAAAACAAACTTGATATATTGGAAATTGTGATTTGGAAATTCATTGAAAATTGGAAATTTTTATTATTTATTACCATGAGCGATAACGAACAAGACGACCCAATCAAGAAATTCCTAACAATGCTCCCATGCATGATTTGCTGCGGATGCTGTTTGTTTATCATACTGCTCGGGTTTATTTTATTTGGTGCCGGTATCTCTCTCAAAACCATAGACCTCAAAAAAAGTGTATGGGAAATTGCCAAACAAACCGGACAAGGTATATTTGATAATATCAACGAATACCTATCCGATGATTGCCCCGAACTAGAAGATGTCGACAAAGATATCCTCACAGCCATCAATGCTGCCGCTACCAAATACTCTGAAGACCCAGCCCTAATCGCCGCAATAGTCAAGCAAGAAAGCGGCTTCCAACCCGACCAAACTTCATCCGCCGGTGCCAGGGGCTATATGCAAATAATTCCCAGTACATGGACCCAAATAGATATTGAAACCGCTGGCGATGCCACTGACGGTGACAAGAACGGCACCAAAGATCCCTACGGAGTTTGGGACGGAATTTTCGCCGGTACATATTATTTCACCAACAGCATTCCCAATGAATTGGGCAATTTGACTACCCTGGAAAACAAAATTGCCGCCTACAACGCCGGACCCGGCGCTGTCCAAGACTACAATGGCATTCCACCATATACTGAAACTCAGGATTACGTCAAAAATGTATTATACTATTACGAATTATACAAAGACTGCCTAAGCTACCCCACCTCCCAAATCGCCACCGCCCAATGGTGCTGGCCAACTGATCCAGTCATCACCACCATCACATCACACTATGGAGAGGACAGAGGTGATCATTACCACAGCGGCATCGATATCGCTCCGGAAATCAACGAATCCGGTCACGCGGTAGCATCAAGAAACGGTAAAATCATAAGAGTAATTGATAGTTGCGCCAAAAACGACAATAGCTGCGGAGGATACGGCAACTATGTCTTGATTGAACACCAACTTAGCGACAATACCATATACACCTCATTATATGCCCACCTCGAACCAGGAATTCTAGTTGAAACAGAAGACACAGTCAGCCAGGGACAGAAACTTGGTATTATCGATAATTCAGGTAACAGTAACGGGCCACATCTGCATTTTGAAATCAGGCGCAACAATATTGCCACCGACCCCGAACCAATCATCAAAGTCTGTAGCCCAGGATCATTTACCAGTTGTCTTGATTCCGGACAAAAAGCAGTCCAATTTGCTTATTCCAAACTTGGCAACGACTATGAATCAGGCGGCGTGGGCGGAATAGAACAAAACAGCTTTGACTGTGCCGGTTTGTTCGGCAGTGCTTGGAGTTGGGGGCTAAACAACACATGCGTCCCCCCGACCGTTCAGCCATATGATACCCAATTCTGCCATAGCGGCGTACATCTATTTGGCCCACTTGGCTACAACCAACTTACATATTTCAACCTGCCTTCCGGCAACGAAGCTGCCCACTTCAATCTGCTTCAGCCGGGCGATGCTCTCATGCGAGGTACCGTCACTGGTACAATCACCGGCTCCGGCGGCGACGACAATGTATCCTCCAATCACGACTACCAACACATGGCCATGTATGCCGGCCCATTATCATACAACGGAATATTTTTTGAACATGCTGTCATACAAGCCGGCGGCGGCACCAGAGCAGGACTAACCAGATACCCAGCCGGCAGTTATAATATAAATATTAGCGAATATCGCGATCAAGACTGGGCCGATGAATTCGGACGCCCAACCGTCTGTCTTGAATAAAAACAACTATTATATAAATATTGCAATGAACAATAAAACTCCCAACAAAACAAAACAAGATTTCATCCGGCCAAAATACATTATTGCCCTAATATTGATAATTCTATTACCAATCACTGGTTATTACATCTGGCAATACTTTAGCCAATCCACAATAATTATCGAACCAAATATAGACAATGTACAAATTACCCTCTACTCACTACCCTCTGAAGACAACCGCGAAGAAACCACCAGTCTAAATCGAATCTACTTGTACGAAAACGAAACAGTCAACAACATCAATATTAAAGTCCAACCCAATCAATACTATTACATCACAATCTCCAAACCAGAATATACTACTATCAACACATACTATTATCTCCAACCCCGAGAAACAGTCACCTACAAACCCAATCTTCAAAAACCATTTTCACAGAAAAACACAACCTTCCCAGCTATTAGCCCCAATAACCAAGATATATATTTCGTCAATCAAACCACTCAAGACTCACAAAAATTTCACTTCAGTTCAACCAATATTCAAACAAGAGAAACTATTACTTTGGAAGAAAACGACTGGCTGGGAATAGAAAAGGTCATCTATTCACCCGACAAAACCAAGGCTATTTTGAAAGTCCGCAACTTTGCATACATATTCCAAGGTGGAGGTAATCAACCAGACCCAAACCATCCGGAACAGACCACCAAATACTTCCCACCCAGCATCTTTTACCAACCAGACATACCAGACAAAGAACTGATGACATTTGCCTATGACATCGACACCAAAGACCTCTATTATCTCGGATACCACATAGAAAACATTAATTGGCTTGACAACGAAAAAATCATTTACAAATACCAAAACTTCACCATATTTGACCTTGATACCGATAGCCCAGACAAAGTTTCCACACTAAACACCAGTAAATTTGATGGAACCGGTTGGCAAAGCATATTTGATCTAAAAAATACCATATATCAATACTCCATCATTCTCCCATCTCCAATCGAGAACAACACCGTCCTACTTGCAACTATCCCGATCGAACCCGGTCGAGAACTCAATACAGCCATCTATTCGCTAAACATCGCCAACAAAGAAGTCAAACAACTCACCGACAAAAGTAGCTATGATGCTTCTTGGTCACCAGACGGTACAAAAATATTATACAATCAACTCGATCCAAAACTATCAAACCTCCCTACTCTCTGGATTATGGATCAAAATGGAGAAAACAAAAGAAGTTTAGACATTCATACCCTCGTTTCCAAAACTCACTGGGTATCAAACAACAACATCGCCATTGCCCTACCTATCCAGATATCAAGCCCAGATAATCTCTCAGGATCAACTATCCCGCCAAATTACTATGCAAAACCCGATACAGATACAAATGATGTATTATACATATTCAACATCAACAGCAATCAACTATCCAACCAGTTTACTGATATTTTCGATTATATAGTAAACATCAATCACATCTTCTCAAATAACGAATCAATATTCTTTCTCAACGCAGAAGATCAATTATTTTCCATTGACTATTCACAAGATATAATCCAATAAATATATGCAAAAATCCAACCAACAACCAGACGAAGAAACAGTTGAACAATCCACCGAGGAAATAACCTTTGAAGATATTGAGTCGTCTAGTTCTCAAGAGCCGGGCATATCTGGCCAAACTGCCGGAAAATCCCCCGATGAGAGCACCCCGTCCGAACCATCAGCCCAACCCAGTCGAGACATTTCAGACCATAAAGACACCGATACTACCTCACCAGCCAGTGAGCCGACTGACGAAAAAGACCAAAAAACAGATATACCTGAATCAAAAAAACCCTCCGAATCGCCATCTGACAAACCACCCGACAAACCGGAAGAGCCAAAAGAGAAAAAGCCCGATACAACCACCCCCCACATACCACCAACGGACACCAAACCCAAACCACCCCCCTCCGGCGAACCGGCCAAAAAAGCCAGTGATGAAGCAAAAAAACAAGCAGCCGCCAAAGCCGCCGAGGAAGCAGGCAAAGTGGCCGTTGAAACCGGCAAAAAAGCCGGAGAAAAAGTCGCCAAAGAAGCAGCCAAAGAAACATTTGCCGATGCCTTGTCAATCATTTTCGCCGAAACAGGTATCATCCCCGCTATCCTTCAGGCCTGGCGACGAGCCGAAAACGTCTGGGACATACTACAGCTTATCTATTATATATTCAAAAAACTCTGGGGATGTTTCCTCATAGCAGGACTAATTCTCGCCGCAATCGCTCTGGGAGTTATTTTTTCATTTTACAACTGGCAGGCCATGTGGGGATCAGAAGGCAGCCAAGAATCACCTGGCAATGAATTAAACGCAATGTACGAAAATGCCATTACCAGCCCCACTGGATTACCCCCCCTCACACTCACCAACGACAACCAACAAACCCCCGAACAAACCACGTTTATCTATATCGAACAAGCCCAAGAAGATATTCTAAGTAATGACTATAAGACATTTATTCAAAGCCAAATCAAACCGTTGAATGATGAAATTGTCCGACTCTATACCGAAGAATATTCTGGCGTGAATAACTCAGCCGACAACTTAAACCTGCTCCAAAAAAACAATGAAATTCTAAATGCACTTTCCTCTTACCACAACCTCGCCACTGACAACGATGAACAAATTTATCAAAATCACCTGATTAATCATTACCTTAACCAAGACTCCAAATTAATCAATTTGGCTTATTTCAACGCCGAAATATTTGAATACCTCCTCATCCAAACTGGGCAAGGGGGACAAATAGCCGGCAACATTGCCGATGATCAAACCCTCCGTCAATCTCGTCGGGAAAACCTTCCAAAGTTAATGGAATACGTAAGCAGTAAACAAATAGATTATATAAATCGATCCGGCCAAGACGAATCAAGTAAGCAAACCAAAATTGACAAAATCCAGAACCGAGTTGACCGTATGCTCTCTACCCTTGAGATAGAAACCACCGAAAGAGACCCATCATGGCCATATGCCCTGGAATTTGCCGATGAAAACGAACTTAGACTATTACTACCCCTAAATATTCAAGAATACAAAGAATACAAATACACCAATGGTCAAATTAACCGCAATATCTATTACATCCTCTCTTATATATTTCGTACCTTGCAAAAGACAGGGGAAGATTTCGAAATATATCAACATAGTAATTTCATCCAAGATCCCTCCACCCCAGGGAATATATTACAAATGTGCCAAGAAAATCTAGAAGACAATCCGGAATATTGCGGACAAAGCCCCACCAACTTCTGTGGTATAGGACAAATATTATTTTACACCAGCATCCTTTCTAACAACGTAAATAACCTTGGTGTGCCATATAAAGACCGATCTCACATCAAAATATGGCTCGGATTAGATGCGCCGCTCAACAGTGATGAAGCCGCCGTATCAGATAACCAACCCGGATCAAACATTACATATCGCAATACCCACTATGATTTTGACGCCATGGATATCATCGAATTCGGCTTATACAACGAGCGGCTGGATTGCACCTCCTGCCAAGGCCTATCTGTCTGCAGCGGAGAATGCAATTTAACCCACTGCTGCCCCACCGAATTGGACAGTGCCAAGGACGAATACGTACCGGTACAAGTCCAGTGGCAGCACCTTGATACTCCATTCGATAATACGGATATTACCTCGATTATTTCACCCTATACCAACTCAAATGTTTTCAATATTCTATCCAGTATAGCTGAAATTTTAATCTCCCCGTTAGAGCAACTGCTCAATATTGATATAGTCACTGGCAATTTTGACATATTCCAGCTTATAAATGGCAATTATACAACTCTCATGTCATTTGCCGGCAACCAATTAATCAACAATATTTATCAACAACTTGGTTTACCTCTGCAATTTAATCCCAATATTCTTTTGTCAAATAATCACAATATTATCTCCACCGCTATCGGTTCAGATTACCTAAATCAAGTTTTCAACCTTACCAACCATTCTTTTACCCCCCTAATGTCCAGTTTGCTCCCATCGGAATACAAATCAGACATGTTAGATCTAATTAACCAATATCCCCACCTCTCCTTATCACCTTCTCTCCACCAAAACCTTCTTTCAGCTATTAATTCAGAAAATCACAACTTGGCCAGCAAAATATCTTTAGCAAACATCGGTCTACAGGAACTCACCCACCAAATTTTTGGCCTCACCGACTATAGCATTGACACCAACGATATTTCTTCACTGACCGGCTTCGCATCTATCACCAATCGTCAAAGTGATATAACCTTCTCTCAAATCCTTGGACTTCCAACTAATTACATCTCCAATACGGACAAACAATTTAATTTACTATTATCAAAATCAACCGCCATAATAACTGATTCAATTGGTAACATTTATCCAAATTCAATAATCAACGAGGCATTAAATAATAACCAATCACCAGGTCTAAACCAGTTACTATCATCATTCAAACAACAGGATTTTGCCAAATTATTTGCCAGCCCCAATAATCACGGCCAAGAAATATATGACTACATTAATAATCCAGACAACTCATCCGGCCATACTTCTTTCGTCAGCAACTTCGAAAACAAAATTGATTCAGATAAAATAATATCTAATTATCCTAACCTCAACAATTATGCTCTTAACCTAATAATTGAGCAAGGCACTAGTCCCTCTCTGGGCGATCAATACACTCTTAGCTCTATTTACCCTCAAATAGTACTTGAAAGAATAGGCACCAACATTTCCCACGACGATGCCAAAAAGATACCTTACTTGGTTGAATACCTTGATCTGGAAAAATCACTTGGTCAAGACACAACCACAGAACTTGTATTCCCCACCACCCATCCCGAGCTTCTGGCCTACGACCAAAAATTTAGGAATTCCACCGGCTCAACTGAATCAATCAATCAATTCCGACAAAGAATTATTGAGTTGATAGAAAATGCTGCACGGTACAACGAAATATCATCTTACTACCTATATACTGTCAAACCACTCAAAATCAAATTTAGCCAAACATCAGATTTGTTCAACTTCTCAAATGACTATACCCAAAACAATCACTCAAATAATTATCATTATTTTGATAGAACCTTCCTTGTTTCCGCCAACCAAACCAATCCAAACACTGTCAATAACGTGTTAGGAGCAGTCCAGATAGATATCAATTCCCTCGAATTCATTCCTGAGTCAAATTTTGAAAACAACCAAAACTCTGACGCCAAAGCCACTTTGCAATCCAACCAAACATACTATGCTTTCCCATCAATTGATCTACCAGAAATAATATTCCCTGGTATCAGGCCAAATTATCAATATCATAACAACATCGGCCCATTTGAAACTCTACAAGCATTTACCAATTCAGCCGAACAATCACTAGCAAATCCCATCGAACTAACAGTTTACACCAATTCCAATTTGCCATTTATACCTCCTCAATCCTTTCAACCCGACCAAGATTCCCTATTAACTGCCATGGAAAATAAATTCACCACCGATCCCACTCATGACACCCTCAGCCCCTATGGAGGCACAGAATACATCTTCCACACTCTTAACCAGATCGGCTCCAACCAAGACGAATTGTACAACAACCTCTCGCGTCTTGGCGCCCTTTCCCTGGCATGGCGAATGAACGGTATCAACCCAATCGCACTAGATAATACTACCTTCAATGAACCATTGGTACACAATATCATCAATACATTTGGATTAATTGAAAGCTGGCCAAATAACAGTCTGATTGACGGCATTCACAACGCCACTTCATTCTCTCAAACACACGACGTCTTCCAAACAATAACTGCTCAAAATCCAAACATCAACATCAACAACATACAAGAAATCATATTCAATGGAAATTTTTTCAACTCTTTCGAAAACATACCATCCATATTAAACAACTTTGACCAATACGCGCCTCAAATTGGGAACATTACATCTTCTGAATTTTTCAATCTGATCAAACCTCAAACAAATACCCCCGACAAAATTTTCTCCATCAGCAAGAATATAATGTCAAGCAACATATCCAACAATTCCAGTGTTGACTATGACCTTATCAACAATGAATTAAATCAGACATTGACACTCAATTCAAATAATCTCATCCAACTAATCACCAATCAGACAATCCAAAACAATGTTCTTCAAAATTTCAATCCTCAATACCTCAACGAGATTGGTAGTGTTTTTGACAATATTTTACATAACAACACAAATCTCAATCAAGGACTGGCCCAAATTGCCACCAGTAACACGTTGCAAAATATTTCCAGTTTTGACCAAGTTAACAATTTTTACTCCCAATTCGGAGGACTTTCCAACGCCGCCTTAAACACCAACATCCAAGATATTATCCCCGCGATAAATCAAGAATTCTCCAACAGCATTGCAAACTGGCTAAACCAGAATCACCTGGACAATATATTTGGACAAAACTTATCTACATTATTCAACCCGAACATCTCCAATTTTATCTTAGATTCAACCTCCAATTCCATTAACAACTTCCTTCTATCAAATCTACCCTCCGACCTGCAAAACCAACTTTCCAATTTATTCAATAGTCTAAACTTCGGAACACTTGACTATAGTCAATACATCAACACAATCATTCCCAATCTCCAAAGCATCATCAACGCTAATCCCAAATTAGGACTAAACAATATCGCCCAGTCAATTAACTTCCCCAACCAACTTCAGCTAAACAATATTTCTCTCGGCATACCACTGGATAATAAATTTTCCAAGTGCAAACAAACCATTGCCAAAGATAATATTACTCATCTCACCGACATATTGGCAAGCTTCTACCTCAATAAGAGAATCCAGGATTACTATAATATCTCCAGCGACAAATGGGGGGAACTACTGTCGTCAGACCAAAACAATGCCAGTCTTATTCTTGCCCAACTATCACCACATCAAATATTTTCAGAATTCACCGATGATGTTTTTGAAAAAATTGCCGTCAAGACCAACCGAATATTCGACTACTTATGGCCAAAAGACCGAGAAAAAAGTTCAATCAATCTCAACAACGACGTCTGGCGCAATGACTGCCAAGACCGGGACAATCCTTATATGCAGTCATGCAAAGAGTACGTTCACATCAACTTTTAACCCAAAAACAATTTTTTCTAACCAGCTTATTAATTTCCAATTTTCATTTTTCAATTTATGTATATAAATGCCCGACGATAATTCACAATCAAACAACACACTTTGGCAACTAGGTGCCATTTTGGCCCTATTGTTATTTTCCATAGCTCTCCCCATGGCCTACGTATATGTCCCCTCCCTGGGAGCCATCTTCGACTACATACCAATCCCCAATGATAAACGACTCAGTCAAGTCTCCAAGAGCACCTCTTATACCTCTTCTTTTGATTTCGAACTCAACTTCCCCTCAATCGCTATCAACATACCCACCGTAGAAATTGGTAATTGTCTCGACGAATATATAAGTTCCAAAATCGGCGAAAGAGGACTTTATGGACAAGGTGAAACTATCACCACCTATAGCCAAGACAATGATTTAAATCCCGCCTTTGTCATCGCTATCGCTGAGGCAGAAAGTGGCCTTGGTGTAAACATTACCAGTGGCAATTATAACTACTGGAATCTACTCCCACCCTATAATTTCTCCGACTGGGAAGATTCCATCGAAACCCATACCGGCACTTTGAAAAACTATTTCGAACGTGGGCAAAATACTATCGTCACCATTGGTAACGGCGCCGGAGGAAACTATATCCCGCTTGACGCCAGCAAATATGCGGCCAACAACTGCAACCAAGCCAAAGTCGGCACCTATGCCTACTGCCCTTGCGGTACAACCACCGATGGTCGTGAATACGGTACTGACAATGACGACAGTCACGACCCGCATAAAGTAAATCAGTACTGGATCGGCAACGTCACCCGCTTCTTTGATGAAGTGTCTACCCAATGTAACTACCTGGCACCTCCCCGCCCCACCGGCGGCCAGTGGTGCCTCCCCACCACCACTACCACCATCACCGCTACTTTCAAAGATCCCGAATACAAAAGAATCCTTGGCTATGACCACTTTGGAGTTGACTTCGCCCCCACACCAGGTATCGACGATGAATATGAGGTTTTCGCCACCAGCGGTGGACTGGTAATCGATACCAACAACACCTGCCCCCGCGGTTCCAGAAACGACAGTTGTGGACAGTACTTTGGTAACTTCGTCAAAATTGACCACCAAAACGGCTATATCAGTATCTATGCTCACCTGCAAAAAGATACCCTCCTGGTCCAGCCCGGACAAAATGTCGTCAAAAAACAAAAATTAGCCGATATCGACAGTTCCGGCAACTCAGACGGAGATCATCTTCATTTCGAAGTCAGATACAACGCCGAAGCCATTGATCCCCAAAATCTGCCGCTCTCCAGTTGCAGCATTTATCAGTGCCAGGACCAGGCCGACCAAGTCAAAGAATTCCTGATAGCCCAAATCGGCAAAGATTTCAGCCCCGACAACAATATTGGCGACATCAATGCCACCAGTTTTGACGCCGCCGGCTTATTTGGTTCCGCCTGGTATTACGCCACCAACAATTCCCGCTACTATCATAGCTACATCCCCAGCTTTGAAAACAACGGTGATATCAACATTTACCACCCATCTTCAAATATTTTATCCGAAATACTTCCCGGTGACGCAGTCTTTGGCGGCACCTATCATGGGGAAGCGTCCGCCAACACCGACTATCAACACATGGGAGTATATATTGGCCCTACCACCCACAACGGCCAATTCTATCAAAACGCTGTGGTTGAAGCTAGCGGCCATCAATCACGAGTCATTATCCGTGAATTTTCCGAAGGCCCCTGGGACAAAAAAATCTACGCCCGGCCTATTGCCTGTAATTAATAACAAATAATTACACAAACTTTATTTCAACATTCTTTATTTAATCAATATCCATGGCTCAAGAAATCAAAAAAGAGGAAGAAGAACTCATTGTTAATCCAGTTGACAAATATTTAACCAGAAGAAACCTGATAATCACCTGTATAGTAATAGCCGGCTTGATAATCTTGGCCATTGCTTGGCAATACTTCAGCCAATCCATATTACAAATCAAACCCAATACCGATAACGTCAACATAGAAATCAAACAGTCCGATCAAGCATTTACCAGGGAAAAATCACCCGAGATCACCGAGAAAATCATCATTGATCAAACCAACGTCGAAAAGCTCAAAACACGCCTCAAACCCAACTTTTACTATCAGATCGTAGTTACCAAAGACAATTACAGCCGCTACACCCAAACATTTTTCGCCGAAGCTTTCCAAACATATGCTTTTGAGCCGCAGCTATTCGAACCACTAATCAATACCAAAATTTCCCACCCCACTCCCTCCAAAAACAACGAAATAATATATCTGGACAACACCAATAATTATCCAACCAAATACAATCTCATCACCCAAACCACCGAAATCATCGAAGAAAACTCCTGGTTTGGCGTAAACCAGATTATTTATTCACCAAACAAAACCAAAGTTATCCTCAAAGTTACCAATAATAATCTAGCTTTTTCCGGTGGATTCTTCAAAACCGACCCGTCAGATCCCCAGAAAACAACCGCCTCCTCGCCGGTTAGTGTATTTTACCGCCCGGGAACCCCCGACGGCCAAACCACTATCTGGTCCTATGATTTTACCAGCAAACAATACTACCAACTGAGTGATTTTACCAAAAATATCGCCTGGTTGGATGATAATAATATTATCTATGAATACTCCAACTTCACCACCGACAGTTTTGGCAATCCGGATTTTATCCCGGCCAATTCCATCAATACCGCCCTCTTCACCGGTCAAGATTGGCGGGAAATATATAATTTGATAAACTCCCCCCTTACCCTCTCCGAGATCATCCCATCACCGACCGATCCCAATCTGGTTTTATTGCTCCCCCAGCCATTTGAAACCGGACAAGAGATCAAAACAGCCATTCATTTACTAAATATCCAAGAAAAAAACGTAACCATCCTCACCGAACCCGGCAGCTTCCAAGCCAGTTGGTCACCCGACGGCAACCAAATATTATTCGCTCATCTTGATAATCAAAACAACAATACACCCACTCTCCAAATCTACAACATCCAAAACCAAAATATCCAAAATACCGGATTCAACACTATCCCCTCCAAAACTCATTGGATAAACGCCCAACAACTATTGGTCGCTTTACCATCTCCACCAACTATTCCCGCCAATTATTATAGCCAAACGGATTATCCCACCACCGACATACTTTACCTTTTCAATCTCAATACCGGCCAAAAAACTGATCTATTCGGCCAAAACTTTCAACAGCTAATCAACGTTCACAATATCTTTTCTGATAACGACTATCTATACTTCCAAGATTCCAGCAACTTCTTATTTCAACTGCCAGTAAAACCATAGCTCACTGCCACATACTATGGCCAAACAAGATAAACAAAACAACCCAAAGAAAAATCCCAAACTCAAAGTGGAATCAATTCCACCCAAGAAAACTACGTCCAAATCAGCCAAATCAAAAACCAAAAAATCAACTACCGGGACCTCCCCATACCAATCCGCCCGCACCTCTTTTACCACCAGACCTACATACCGAATACCAAAACCATTGCAACAGCCGCCGGCGCGGCAGCAACCGCCACCAACGCAATCGGCTCTCCCCACCGGCACCAACCTGGCGAATCTGGGCCAAAAATTACTCAAAAATTTTCCAAATCTCGGTTCCCTTGGTAAATCAATGCTCAATATCGCTGGCCAAGTTATGCCCGGTAAACCGGCCCTGTATATTGCCATTATCACCACCCTTCTGGCCGGCGGTGCTACCATCGCCCCCCCATTTTTGGCAATACTGACCCACTTTGCCAGTTACGGACCCGGTGGCTCCAGCGAAATTCAAATACCAATTATTGCCGCTCAAGTTCACCCGGTATCTACTCCCACCGGCCACCCGGGAGGCACAGTTCTTGACCCGGACTCTCCCGAAACAGACAGCCGGACCACCTTTGAATACATTGAAAACGCCTCCGAAAAAAGTGTATCCGGCAGCTTCAAAAACTGGGCCGGACAAATCAAAAGCATGGATGAAGAAATTAACAGTTTGGCCTATGACACAATCATCAAAACGGATACCAGTGAAGAAACCATCGAACTGCTCAAAGCCAACGCCGACATAGTTGACAACATCATCGACCACGCCGACAGCGTCAACCAAGACAATGACGAACCCAAATACTACCGGTACTTGCGATCACACTACCTCGGCCAAGACAGCGTTATCCTCGAACTTGCCGATTTCAACGAAATCTTCGAATACCTGCTCATCCAAACCGGAGAAGGTGCCGAAATCAACGGTAGTATGGCTGACGACAAACAACTGCGGCAATCGCGTCAAAACAATCTACCGGAAATGCTGCACTTCGTCACCTCCCGCAAAATCAAAAACCTGCACACTTTCGAGGCTGACGATCAATCAATCAGTAACACCACCGACCGCCTGCAAAACCAGCAAGACATTATCCTGGCCACCCTCCAGGAAGAAACCAAAGAACGCGATGAGAAATTCCCGCCCGCCCTGGAATTTGCCAACCCGGACGAACTGTACATGCTGCTGCCCCAGACCAAAGCTGACTATGAAGAATATGCCGCCTTGGGCTATATCGTTGACAGTCGTGTCTATTACCTTCTGAATTATATTTTTCACGTGCTGGAGATGACCGGTGAGGATTATGACACTTATATCAAAGATATTCTGCAGGAACCCGAAACCCCCCAAGACATCGAGGATCTCTGCGGTGACAAACTGGAGAATGATCCCGAAAAATGCAACAAAACAGAAGACAAATGTGGAGTCAAACAAATTCTATATGCCGCCGACTGGCTCAATGGAGACCTGGACAATCTCGGCGTACCCTACAAAGACCGCGCCCACCTCAAAATATGGCTTGGTTTGGATGCGCCCTTAACCACCGATGAACTTCCCCAAGATTTTGAAAAAACCGGCAAAGATATTAATAATACTCATTATTTCCTCAGAGCGATCGATATTATGGAAATTGGTTTGTACAATGAACGGCTCGATTGCGCCGCTTGCCAAGGTCTTGACATCTGCCCATCAGACCCCTCCAGCTGTCTTTTGCTGGAAGACCCGCCGAAATGTTGTCCTTTTACCCCCATCACTCTCGATCTGGCCCAAGATGAATACAAACCTGTCGAAATCAAATGGTCACACAGCCAAATTGGCTTGGATGTATTTAGTAGCATCACCGATACATTCTCCAACATTCTTGCCAACCCCAACAATTTCAGTCCCCAAAGTATTTTTGGCGAAAACTCACTCAATCAATTCAACAATATTTTCCACCTCAACATAGATCCGGGAACATACAACTTTGGGCAGATATCCAACACTACTACCCACACCCTTCTCAATACCATCGCCAACTTTCAAATCAACAGCATATATTCCACCCTGGGCCTACCCCAACAAACCATTGACTATATTTTTTTGAACAACCAATCACCAAACACGTCCACTATCAGCCTTGCCAGCGGTTATGTCAATGAACTATATCAATTATTCAATCACTCCTTCAGCATTATTCAAGCCACCAAACTTCCCGCCCAATACCAGGCGGAAGCTCTCGAACTAATCTACTACACCCCCAACACTCATCTTTCGCCCAATATTCTAACCAACCTTATCAACTCTATCTCTTCTGATAATAATTCCCAAGCTATTTCACTATCTCTGGCCAACCTCGGCATCCAAGAAATCAATCACTCGATATTTACCTGGATCGATGATGTTATCGACCCAAAGGATATCTCCAATCACAATCTAGGTTCAATCACCAGTCGGTTAAATGACCTGACTTTGAATAGAATTCTCGGCCTACCCACCAATTACCACGTTGATCCGGACAATCCAAAAATTACCTATTCCTCCAAATCAGCCGCAATCCTTTCTGAAGTTTTTGCCAGCCAAAAAATCAACTATTATGTTTCCAATCAAATCGCCAACAACCAAACTGCCGACCTGTTCACAGCCCTCCAAACACTCAACATCAACGATATCAACCAGTTGTTTGCCAACCCGGAATCCTCTGAGATGTTTTACTCATATATCACAAATAATTCTTCATATCCCGGCGGCCATAACTCCTTTCTCAATGACTTATATCAAAACACGGACACCGATTATCTGGAAACCATCACTCCATACCTCGAACCCAATTCCATCCAGACAATTATCCAGAAAGGCACCAGCCAAAACATCGGCGACGAATTTGCCCTGGCCAGTATTTCCGCCAGCATTATTCTGGACAGAATTGGAGTTGACCTAACCTACGAAGACAGCCAAAAAATTCCCTATCTGTTGGAATACATTGCCCTCGACAACATATACAATCTCAATCCCGGTAACACCAATCTACCCTTTTCTATCCCCGGCTTCCACCCGCCGGAAATAACTCAATTGGAATCAAAATACTACCAAGACACGGGTTCAACCGAATCACTGGCATCATTCCGTCAACGGCTGATCGACATGATTTATAATTCCAGTTTACACCAAAAAATCACCAACCAATACCTGTACACCATCCGTCCTATCAAGATAACCAGCCGATCATTTATCAACCAACTTTCTGAAATAGAAGAATATCAAGATAATTCCTACATCACTTCGGTTGATCCAACCTACGGTTTCCAAACACCGCAACCACTGCCCAACCTGCTCAACTCAGTCGGTATCGATATAGCTGATCTGACCATCATTTCCGAACAAGACTTTTTAAACAATCAAGTCAATCCCGTTTCCTCAATGATACCAAATCAGATATACTATGCTTACCCCAAAATCAACTTACCTGAAATAATTTTCCCAGGAATTGGGCCAAGTGCCTCTTTTCGTAACAATTTGGGCGCATTTCTTCTTTTGGATTATACCACCAATATTATCGACTATTCCCAGACAAAACCAATCGAAATCAGTACTACCGCAGCTTTCCCCGGAATACTTCCACCTACCGCCACCGGCGAGCCATTGCTGCTGGCCATGCAAGACAAATACACCACCAGCCAAACTGATATATTATCCCCTTATGGCGGAACCGAATTCATCTATCGGACAATTTTCACGCCAACCGACTATGATACCACCATCAAAAACCTGGCCCTGATTGGTAATTCCACCCTATCTCATCGAATCAACGGCACAGACCCCATTACTGGACGGGATCTCAATTCAGCCAACATTACCGACATCATCAACACCATGATTATCATCCAGGATTGGATCAACAACAACACCGAGCAAAGTAAAAATGAAATTATCACCTTTGTCACCAACAATCAAATATTCACCGCCGGCAAAGATCCCAGCTCCGACATCAATCAGATTATCGACTTCATCAATCAAAACAACTTCTTCAACCAAATTTCCCAAATACTCACCGCCCGACTTCACTACCAAGACACCTCCGATCTGGCAGATTCTTATGACTTCAATAACTTCATCGAAAAATTTGTTGATCAGCCATTCTTGGCATCCACTTTGTCAGCTATCAAAACCATTATTTCCGATACCATCAGTACCAATGGCGGCCTGGACAAAAAATATAGTTTTTCCATCGTCAGCCCGCTGATTGAAAACAACCCTCAATACATTTACAAACTACTTTCCCTACCGGATATCAGCCGCCTGCTGCCCAGCTACCATCCCCAGTATTTAATCGACATTCAAGCCATACTCTCCGCCATCGCTACCAACCAAACCAATTACCACCTTGGCCTCTATATGATTTCCGCCGGCAATCTCATCAACCAGAACTGCACCCCGGATAAATACCCAGAATTTATCCAGCCATATGATAATTTGCTTGAACTCACTTTGTCCGTCCAAAACAAAACAGATTATCAGAATCTTTCCTCACGGCTGGTAACAATCGTCGGATCATGCCAAAACAGCGACTCAACAATTCCTCTGTTAAATTTAACTCCCGATGAATATACCGACGATGCCGCCATGGAATACCTGCAACAAAATATCCTTTCTGAAATAACTGATGACGCAAAGAAAAATGAGCTAATAAACCAAATCAAACAACTGCTTCAGGGTAAACTTACCCTGCCGCAAGCCATCAACCTTACCACCAATTTTATCAATACCTTTGATCCATCGGGAAATCCACAGGCGCAACAAATAAATCAAAGATTGCGCCGAAAAAAACCAAAAGACTTCCCTTCGTTTAATTTCAATGACACCCCTCCCCCCAACATAATTTTTGAAAAATGCCGCCAGAAAATCGCCCAGGACAACCTGGTTCACCTATCTGACATAATTATTTCTTTCTACAAAAACAAACGCACCCTCAATTATTATGAGATAGATTACGACTCAGACGGAGAATTACTCGACGAGGATCAACCTGACGCTGATACCAAACTATCAAATTTCTTCCCCCACCAAATATTCTCCGATTTCATCGATGACATCGTAGATATTATCACTGACAAAGCGGTAGAAACATTTGATTATGTCTGGCCCAAAGACGACACCCAATTCTCCCAGCAAAACCTCAACAATGATATCTGGGTCAACGACTGCGCCGACCTCGACAACGAATATCTCTCCACCTGCCAGGAATACATCCACGTCAGTTTTTGATTTATAATGAATTATAATGAATAATTAAGATATTGTGTGAATTATTATTATCATCATCAATATTTTCTTTTTA
>JAHJAL010000153.1 GCA_018814055.1 Patescibacteria group bacterium | reverse complement strand
TCATCCATTTTTCTAACCATAAAATATGATGCCCCCAAAAACCAAATCCATTCCATAACACCAACCGGTTTCTTGACCCCCATTACCGCAATCGGCAAACCAATCTCATTGTTTTCATTGCCCACATTTCTCCTAACCGCCAAATCGTAACTTAGAATAGTATATATGGCCTCTTTGGTAATACTTTTACCCACACTGCCGGTCACACCAATTACCAGTGGCTTAAATTTATTAAAAATATAAATAGCCCTTTTCTTCAAAACAAACGCCAAAAAAAGCCGCCAATACTTTTGCAACATTTAATTTTATTACCCTTAAATCAAATAGTGTATTGTACAAATTATATACATAATTCAAATCAATAAAATTATCTTTCCGGAGCCACCATATAATAATCCAATAAAAAATCAGCAATTTCACCAAACAATGGCGCCGCCGAACTCTCAGCCCACTCAGTATTTTTGGGAATATCAATTTTAACCAACATTACAAATTTCGGGTCAAAGGCGGGAGCAAACCCCACAAATGAGCCAATATTTTTGTGCGGATCATACACCCCATTCACCGGCACCTGAGCAGTCCCGGTCTTACCGGCCACATAATAACCTTCCACGCCAGCCTGTGTTCCATGCCCATTCTCCACCACACTTACCATCATCGCCGCCAATGACTCAGCTATATCCGGATCCAAAACACTTCTGACAAACTGCGGAGCAACCTCCACTTCCTTGCCATCCACTGTTACAATCTTGTCAACTATATAGGGTTTCATCATATGGCCATCGTTGGCTATTGCACTTACAGCTGCTACCAGTTGCATCGGTGTAATAGCAATACCCTGTCCGAAAGTCATAGTCGCCATATCCACCTCGGATATCAAACTTTTATCCAGAATCAAGCCAACTCCCTCACTGGATAAATCTACACCCGTTTTTTCACCGAAACCGAACTTATACAAATAATCATAAAAATTATCTTCCCCCAATTTTTGTCCCACCCAAACCATCCCCACGTTATCTGAATTCTCCAACACCTGCGTCATCGCTTCCAAACCATATGGCCTTCTCTCCGAGTTCCAAATCTCCCTGTCCAAAACCTTGATACTGGCCCCAAAAGTCTCGGCGGTATCCGGTTCCACCAAACCCAAATCCAGCGCGGCCGCCATAGTAATCACTTTAAACACTGAACCCGGTTCCCAGGCATGACTAACAATTGTATTATTGAAATATTCATAATTTTCTACTTTGAAATACTCATTGGGATCAAAACTTGGATAATTGGCCATCGCCACTATCTTGCCAGTCCTTGGATCCATAATTACTACTGAACCACTATCTGCGTCATGCTGTTTGACAGTTTTCTCCAATTTTTCTTCAACAAAATACTGGACCGATCGATCTATAGTCAAATACAAGTTCAAACCTTGTTGAACCCGACTTAAAACCTCCTCGCTATCAGTAATTTCTGTACCAGTCCGATCACGATACGTCTTTACAAAACCCGAACTGCCCATCAACTCATCATTGAAATACCCCTCTATTCCATACTGACCTTTTCCTTCAGCATCCAAAAAACCAAGTACCGAAGAAGCCAAATCACCCTCGGGATAAAAACGCCAATCCTCGGGAATAAAAATCACTCCATCTAAATCCAGTTCTTTGATATCGTCAACCTCAACCGAACTCAACTTATGTTTTATTGGGGGCATGTAGAGAGTATTGGTATTCATGGAATCTTTCAACTCCAATTCCTCTTGTCTGGTCATATGCAAAACCGCCGCCAACTTCTTGGTCGTATAATCCACGTCATCCACCTGATTTGGTATAACCTCCAAAGCCGGCATCATCAAATTTGCCGCCAGCGGATAACCGTTGACATCATATATCTGCCCCCTTCTGGCCTTTTGTTCTTCTTGCCATAAATGTTGTTGATCGGCCAAACTCAGATAATAAGCATTCTGAATTATCTGTTTCGAATATATTTTGGCAACCAAAATTCCAAACAAACAAATTCCCACCAACAAAACCAAATTTATCCTATTTACCTGAGAAGATGATTTTTGAGATATTCTTGCCATCTTGCCTAATTAACAAAAAAACCGAAACAAAAAGAAAACGTATAGTCTTATTATCTCATTAAAAAAACTATAGTTTCAATTTCGATTTTTACTTTTGTAACTCTTCTACTCAACTGCCAAATACCTTACACTTTCTACAGTTTCCATTTCCAAATTTTCCACTTTCTTTTTCACCTCACCAAGCGCTTTCAGCCGAGCCGCTTCCACCTGATATTTTTCATTTTGCTGCAAGATCTCTACCTGCTCAGACTTCAATTGAGCCAACTTGTATCCTTGAGTTGTCATTTGGTTATTTTGCAGCAAATACATCAAACTAAACAAGGCCAACAAAATAATTGTTACAAACTGTAAAGATACCGGACCAACCGCAAACCTGGATGCCATCCTGTTTTTTTGCACACCCGTGAACATTTCATTTACCTGTCTATTTGAACTTGCCATATATTCTCCCTATATTTTCTCAACAACTCTCAATTTAGCACTTTTTGACCTAATATTTTTATCCAACTCTTCCCCAGAAACCACCACCGGTTTTTTCGTTATTCGTCTTAGAATCTGCCCTCCACACGCACACTCCGGTAAATCTTTTGGGCAACGGCATCGACGACTATAATCACGGAAAAAGTTTTTTACAATCCGATCTTCCACCGAATGAAAGCTAATCACCACCAATCTCCCACCGGCCCCGAGCAAATCAACTGCGCTCTCCAATCCTTTTTCAAGCTCCCCTACTTCATCATTTACAGCCATTCTCAATGATTGCCACACTCTCGCCAAAAACCTTCGAGAATAATACTGTTTACCCAGACCTTCCAACACTGATAGCAGATCGCCCACGGTATTAAAATGTTTTGCCCTCCTTGAGCTAACAATCCTCTTTGCTACCTGTTTTGCTTTATCTATATCTCCATAATTTTTAAATATCCGAATCAAGTCTTTTATATCCCAATTATTCAGAATATCCTTTGCCCGCATCTCACTCTCACCCATTCTCATATCCAAAGAGGCATCAAAATCCAAATACGAAAAACCTCTATTCCTATCATCCAACTGCCAACTTGACAATCCTAAATCAAACAAAATCCCATCTGCATTCTCAAAACCATACCTACCAGCATAATCCTCTATATCTGAAAACTTCCCCACCACCATCGTCAAACCGTCCCCATATTCTTCAAATCCGGCTCTTACCTCTTCGATTATTTTCCCATCTCGATCAATCCCCAGAATTTTGCCGCCGCTACCCACCTGTGACAAAATTTGTTTTGAATGTCCACCCGCGCCAAACGTACAATCGATGTATCGCCCACCAGGAACCACCCTCAAAAATCCAACTGCCTCCTTTGCCAAAACTGGTACATGTATTTTATCCACAACAAATTAATCTCTCCAAATTTACTTCCGCTCTTTCAACAATAATTAGCTAACTATGGAAAAATAAAATTTTGGAGGTGAATTTGTGACAAAATTGTATTTTTACTTTCTCGTATCAAAAAAACGTCCACAGTTGCTAATTATTTTTAAAAGAACACAAGCCACTTACAATCCATATTCACTCAATTGCTCGAACATTTCACTAGTCTGCGACTCCATCTCTATCTTGTAATCCTCCCATTTTTGTTTATCCCACAATTCCAACCGATCATTTACACCAACTATCACCACCTTTTTCTTGACCCCGGCATATGCCAGCAGATAATTTGGAATATTACCTCGACCCTGCCTATCCAATTTAACTTCCGCCGCTCCTGAAAGTATCAACCTGGCATAACTCCTTACTTCCGGTTTTGATTGAGGTAATTGGCTAATTTTGTCTACCAATTCCTCCCATTCACTTATCTTGTATATTGTTAAACACCCGTCGTTGCCTCTAGTGATAATCGCTCCTCTCTCCAATTCATCACGGAATTTTACCGGCAGTGCCACCCGTCCCTTTTCATCAACACTATGATAATACTCTCCAACAAACATAATTATCTATTTTAACCATTTTCTACCACTTCTCTCCACCTTTCCCCACCACAATTCCATAATATGGTATTTATTCCCCACCAGTCAACACTTCAAAAGACATATGCGACAACACAATAAACATGGCTATTTTCAATACCACACCATCCAATTATCCACATGAAGATTAATTTTAGATTAAAATATTACGTCGATAAATTTAACGAGTTGTGTGAATTATTTTGAATGATGTGTCTGATTTACGTGAGCGCACCTGTCTGAAGCGTCTTAAATAGTAATGTCCTACAGCAGCGAGTCTGCGGCACATAAATCAGACACATCATTCAAAATAATTCACACAACTC
>JAHJAL010000152.1 GCA_018814055.1 Patescibacteria group bacterium | reverse complement strand
TTTTTTAGCGAATAACCTGTCCGAAGCGTCTATATAGTAACGTCCTACGGCAGCGAGCTTTATGAGCAAAA
The DNA here is from genome assembly GCA_018814055.1 of Patescibacteria group bacterium. Lineage (GTDB taxonomy): Bacteria > Patescibacteriota > JAHJAL01 > JAHJAL01 > JAHJAL01 > JAHJAL01. Next base: position 2,257 of record JAHJAL010000152.1, on the reverse strand, counting down.
AATCAAACCGGTTAAAATAATTTATGCAATCATGCAATAAATAATTCACACGGTACGTAAATTGTAAAAAAACGATATTAAATATTTATTAATTTATTTCTTCCCCTCCATCACTTCACACAACCAACCAAACCAATTCCTGCTTCCTATCAAATCAATCGCAATCCGGGCTTCCTTGTTTTTGAAAACCCAGCCATCCGCCTGCATAAACAAATATTTGACCCATTCCAAGCTTACATTGTTGTTAAATATCAAAACCAGATATTCTTTTTGCATACCCGCGTCCAGGCCATATCGTTTGAAAAGTATTTGGCCAATTCCATTGACCGCTGACGCAATTCTCAGTTTGATCATATTCACCAGATTCATCACATTTTTCGGGGCGACACCATAAGCACGTTGCATATCCAAAACCACCCGATCCACGTCCGCCATATTTACCTGAGCACTCAATCGCTGCTCCCAATATATCCGCTCATCTTTTTTGGGTACATAGTGAGCAGGCATTTCAAAACTTATCGGTAAATCGATTATTACCTGTTCATCATCAATTGCTTCCGTTTCCCCCCGCCCTTTCAGTTGCTCCACCGTATCTCCCAACATATCTATAAAAACACCCAGCCCAACCGCATAAGCATTGCCATGTTGTTGCACGCCCAATACATTGCCCACCCCTCTTATCTCCATGTCGGCTACCGCCAGTTTCATGCCACTGCCAAGTTCCGTCGCTTCGGATATTGCCTGCAATCGCTGTTTGGCTTTGTCCTTGAGTTTCTCACTCCGATAGAGAAAATAAGCATACGCTTTTGTATCCGAGCGACCAACCCTCCCCCGCAATTGATATAGCTGCGCCAAACCCAACCCGGCCGCATTTTCCACAACCAAAGTGTTGACATTGGGCAAATCCAAACCATTCTCCACTATTGTAGTCGCCAACAAAACATCATATGCTCCTTTGGCGAAAGTGTTCATGGTCCAGACCAAATCTTTTTCCGACATTTGACCATGAGCTACGCCAATCTTCACTTTTTTATCCAAGATTTCGCTTAAATGATCTTTCAAACTGTCTATCGTTCTTACCCGGTTGTGTACAATAAAAATCTGCCCTCCGCGACTCATTTCCTTATTCACCGCGTCAATAATAATACTATCAGAATACGGTATGATCTGAGTATCAATCGTTTGCCTTCCGATCGGAGCAGTTTCCAAGATACTTAAATCTCTTACTCCACCCATCGACATATTCAGTGTGCGCGGTATGGGAGTTGCGCTCATGCTCAACACATCAATACTATTTCTAATTTTTTTTAGCCGTTCTTTGGCCCTGACTCCAAATTTCTGCTCCTCGTCAATTATCAATAGCCCCAAATCTTTGAATATCACATCTTTTTGTAAAATTCTATGGGTGCCTATCAAAATGCTGATTTTACCGTCAAATAATTCTTCCATAACCATATTTTGATAACTATTGTCACGCAATCTGCTCAAAACATCCACTTTGATCTTGTACTTATTTAATCTTTCCCTGAAAGTTGCCAAATGCTGCTCCGCCAAAACAGTCGTGGGCGCCAATATCGCCACTTGTTTGCCTGCCAAAGCCACCCTCGCCGCCGCTCTGATTGCCAACTCAGTCTTTCCAAAACCCACATCGCCACACAACAACCTATCCATCGGGCAATCCATATCCAAGTCCGAATTGATATCCTCCCAAGCCAGCTGTTGATCATCAGTCAAATTGTATCCAAAATCGCCGGCGATACTGCTCATTAACTCTTCCGAATATCCATATGGTTGTCTTCGAACCATTTTACGTCTTGCATATATCTTGAGCAACTCCTTGGCCATCATTTCCACTTGTTTTTTGGCCCTTCTTTTTTTCTTGTGCCAAGTATGACCACCAAGACGACTCAACTTTACCAACTTCGAACCAATATATTTTGACAATTTATTGAGCTGTTCCACCGGCACATATAACAAATCATTCCCACTGTATCCCACCACAAAATAATCCTTGATGCACCCTTCCACTTCCCGACTGGTAAAAAATTTCAATATACCTATGCCATGATCACTATGGACTACCAAATCACCTATTTTGAACTCGGTTAATTTCTTGTAACTAATTATCTTCTTCTTTTTTTCCGATCTGGCCGACCTGGTCAAACTATATCCATACAACTCCCGGTCCGACCATACCGCCACCCCGTCCTGCTCCAACAAACCGCCAATCGGCAGACGCTCCTTCAAAATAATAAAA
>JAHJAL010000151.1 GCA_018814055.1 Patescibacteria group bacterium | reverse complement strand
TTACAAACTGGCCCCCGTCGATAATTGTTATACCTCCGGTAACTGGGAATCATTGAATGATTTATTTCTGCTATCCGGCCCGGCCAAATGCGATGGAATCTTTTTTGCCAAAGACCAAGACTATCATGATCCCATCAATTCTCCTTTGATATTTTCCAACAACAATCAACTCGATTTTCTTTTGAAAAATCCCAATAATTATTGGTTCGAGCCGGGCACAGCCGCCAATCAAACCAACAATCCGGCTGGTGCTTGGGTGTCCGCTGAACACACCTGGTGGTTTGATCCCGATATTGCTGGTCACTCCAAGTTGACCGCCACCACTCAAAGTCCATATGCCAAGCTCGATCTATTGCTTACTGGCATACTTTCCCAGGACTACCGTTTATTTGTCGAAACACTCAATAATCCCCATGGAGGGCAAATCCGGATTAATTATCACGACTGGCAGAAAACCGTAAATACCTATCAAACCAATCAAAATTATATTTGGCAGGATTTAGGTGAAATAAAAATCAACTCCGATCAGTCAAAAATTACTGTTACCAATCTTGACGGCCAAAATACTGTTGGTTTAATTTTACTTATACCTGCCGATGATTATCAAAATCAAATTGAAGATCTAAATAATTATCTGGCCAACAACAATTACGTCCTGCTAAATAACTTTCAACAAACAGCCATCCCCGCTCGAATAAATTTTGACTTATCGCAGAATGCCGTAATATACAAAAATTTTCCCGAATATTCCGATTATAAATTTACTCAAACCAGCCACTCGCTCACCGTAGAGGCAACCTTTACCGGCAATGCTACTCAAGATGAGTATGCCGCTATCATTTACCCCACCAAAATCGATCTAGCACAAACCCCCTTTCTATCTCTAAACACCCAAGTCCAGGATCAGGCCGTGCAGTTTTGGGAAATGGGTTTGGAAATTGACGAGAACAACGACAGGACCGCCGATATCGTCGTCTGGGACCAACTAGCACCCGGCCAGAATCATATTTATCTGCCAGATTTTATATCCAATACACACGAATACAATGATTTCGACCAAATCAAAATTATTGGCCTGCGCTTTCATCCTCACAAAGCGTATGCCACCGACATGAATCAATATGCCAATCAAAAATTCACCTTTGCATTAAACGATCTGCAATTTATTAGCCAATCTACTACCCTGGCCCGATTACCAAGATCATCCCAACAGATTGATTTAGAAGATTTAAAAAGCAATACCAGTCTCACCCTGGATTTATCCCAAACAAATAATTTTTATAATCCGTTTGACAGCACCACCCAAGAAATTTCCCGCAGTGAAGATCGAATTACTATCAACTCCCAATTTTCCTCTGATCCCAAGTCGGCTGAATATTCTGACTTAATAATTGACACTATTATCGATCTCAACAATTACCCATATCTTACCCTTGATTTACAAGTTAGCGAACCACAAATCGGATTCTATGATTTGGCCTTTAGTATCGATTCGGATTATGACAATGAGATTGACCAAAAAATCTGGGTAGATTCCGTTTATTTGGAAGATTCAAATTCCCAAACACAATTTTATGATCTTCTCAATCTCCTAAGGGAACAAACCAGCCAATACCACCAACCTCGTCTACTCGGCATTGAAATTCTTCCTCACAAACAATACGGGCTGGAAATCAACCAAATCCCCCCTGTCGAATTCAAAATTTATCATATCAATTTTTATCACGAAGCAGCCATCCAAGCCGCCCAAACTTCCCCCATCTCAACCCTGCACGCCGCTATCAATGCTCCCATCTCGGGCGAATATCAATTATATATCAACCTGGACTCCACCAACGCCGGCACTATCTATGGCAGTATCAATGATTCAAGTTTTGATATCCAAGTAGCCGCCGGCCAAACCTACTTTTGGCAAAAAATAGGTCCAATCAATTTGAAAGAAGGAGAGAACGATTTGGTGCTAATCACCTATGACCAACCGTTCACTATCAATGATCTCGCCCTATTTACCAACCGTACATCCACCAATGCCGACAACCAAAATACAATCAGCAATTACCAAAAAATCAGTCCGGTTGAGTACAGCGCCCAGGCCAATATCACGACGCCGGGCTACGTAGTATTCAAAGAAACATATCATCCCGCTTGGACTATGTCAGTATATGACTCCACCACCAACCAAAAAATTTCCAACATCCAGCCTGATTTAATCAATGGCTGGCAGCAAGCTTACCTTATTGACCAACCGGGCGATTACAAAGTGGTTATCAATTACATCTTGACACCCATCTATCATATTGGTTTAATAATCGCAGCTGCCAGTGTATTGGTTATACTAATTGCGATTCTCATATTTGGGATGAAAAAATATAAAAACCCTCAAATTGTGTGAAATATTTTGTATTGTATGTGTAATTTGTGTGAACGCACCTGTTTGAGCTCTCACACTAATGTATATCATAAAAAGAGCGAGTCTGCGGCACGCAAATTACACATACAATACAAAATATTTCACACAATTCGTAACCTTTTATAAAAATGAAAAACTTCCTCATACAACTCTACCAATCAGCCATCAACCTCAATCACCAGAATATTCTAAATTTACTAGAAAAAAATCCCGCTGCCAAATTTCTCGACTTGGGTTGCGACGACGGAATCGTTACTCATAAACTAGCCAAAAAAATAAGCACCAAACATATCTATGGCGCGGAAATAGTAGATTCACGCATCAAACAAGCCGTTGGTCAGGGAATTATCGTCGAAAAATTCGACCTCAATACCAGATTTAAGTTTCCAGATAATTACTTTGATGCCATCCATGCCAACCAAGTAATCGAACACTTGACCAACTCCGATAATTTCTTGTCTGAAATTCACCGCATCCTAAAACCCGGCGGCTATGCCATCATTAGCACCGAAAATGCTTCCAGTTGGTGCAATATTTTTGCCTCCATCATGGGTTGGCAAATCTTTTCACTAACCAATTTCTCCAACCAATCTCTTAGCATTGGTAATCCATATAGTCTACATCGAGGCAAAAAAGTCGAATATAACACCTGGAATCACGTTCGGATATATAATATATATGGACTAAAAGAATACTTCGAAACTTTTGAATTTACCGTTGAAGCCGTCAAAGGTGCCGGCTATTTCCCCCTTCCCGCCTGGCTTGGTAACATTGATAAAACGCATAGTCACTTTATTACATATAAAATTCGCAAAACTAGTTTATAAATTATAATAAAATGAAACTTTCTTTCGTTCTCGGTACTCGGCCTGAAATTATCAAACTATATTCTCTTTTACAAGAATGTCAAAAGAGAGATTCAACATATTTTGTCATCCACACCAACCAACACTATGATCAAAATATGGACAAAATATTTTTCAAAGATTTGGAACTAGATTATCCCAAATACAATCTAGGAATTGGTTCCGGTCAACCAGGCGATCAAACCGGGCGGATGTTGATTGGCATCGAACCAGTATTACTCCGGGAAAAACCCGATATTATGATAGTTCAAGGTGACACCAATTCTACTTTAGCCGGCGCGCTGGCAGCCGTCAAACTTCAAATTCCCGTCGCCCACGTTGAAGCCGGCCTCCGCAGTTACGATCCCCTCATGCCCGAAGAACACAGCCGTGTCATGACCGATCACATCTCATCCTATTTATTCTGTCCCACCACCAAACAAGCCGACATTGCCAAACAAGAGGGGATAGCTCCAAAGAAAATATTCACCACCGGCAATACCATAGTTGATGCCCTGCAGCAATGTTCCAAGTTGGCCCAAGAAAAGTCGCAAATATTATCGGAGTTAAACATTTCTCCCGGCAATTACTTCGTATTAACCTGTCATCGTCCTTCCAACACCGATAACATTCATAATTTTACAAATATTATAGAAGCCATCGATCATATTGCCCAAACCGAGAACAAAACCTGTATTTTTCCTCTGCATCCCCGCCTCAAATCTCAACAAAAGCTAATAAATAAATTCAAGAACATCAAAGTCACTGAACCAGTCGGTTATCTCGACATGCTTCAACTTTTGAACAACACTTCATTTGTCTTCACCGATTCCGGCGGCATCCAGGAAGAAGCCTGTATCCTCCAGAAAAAATGCTTGATTCTAAGACTAAACACCGAACGCCCCGAGACTTTGAATGTCGGTGGAGCTGTATTATTGGACAAAATCTCTCCTGAAGACATTATAGATAAATATAATTCACTTCAGTCAAAAAAAGTGGAATGGTCCAATCCCTTTGGCGACGGCCAGGCGTTTAAAAAAATTATTAACGTATTAACAAAATAACAGTTACATCTTGTCATCCCAGACCGGAAGCGAGGTACGAGCGCTCCGGATCAGGGATCTCCGCCATAACTTTCGCAAAAATATATGCAAAACATACTCTTCATCATCAACGGCTTTATCAAGCACAACGGTCAAATCGGCGTCTCCGGCGGCGATGTCCGTCTTTTTGCCATTATCAAACACCTCCCGTCGGGATACAAAAGACATATCTTGACCGCTTCAAATGGCCAGGAAATGTTCAAAAAATATGACATTAAAATTGATCACAAACATATTATCAATTACACCGTTGTCCCCGGCGCCAAATCTTTTTTCATCATTTCCTTATTATCATTATTCAAATTACCCCCATCACTCAAAAATTATCACGGACTAATTTATAGCTCCTGTGAACATTTGTATGATATTTTTCCTGCATTAATTTTAAAAATATTCAACAAATGTCCTTGGTATGCCGTGTATCACTGGGTCGAAGACTATCCCTGGCGTGAACCGCGCGGCGGCACCCCCTTGATAACTCTGTATTTGTATTGGTTCAATCGTTTTGTCGCTGGATTACTAATCAAATACTTCGCCGATCGCATCTTGGCTGTATCTGATCAAACCAAACAGAAATTGATAAAAATGAAGAAAATCAACTCTCGCCAGATCAAATCCGTCTACTGTGGCGTTGATTTAGACCAGATAGATTCTATTGTCTCCAAATTCAAGCACCAAAAAGAAAGCAAATATGACGCTGTTTTCATGAAACGTCTCAATTACGGCAAGGGCGTGCTTGATTTACTACAAATATGGCAAAAAGTTTGCCAAACCAAGCCTGACGCCAAGCTCGCTATCATCGGTGATGGTCCCAGCGATGTCGTTCAAAAAATCAAAGATTTCATCAAAAACCACAAATTACAACCAAATATTAAACTACTGGGCGTTATTTACGATTTCAAAGAGAAATTCCAAGTTCTAAACTCCAGCCGGCTATTTATATTGCCCAGTCACGAAGAAAACTGGGCCATCGTCATCGGCGAAGCCATGGCTGCCAAACTTCCCGTCATTGCGTACAATCTCAAAGAAATCAAACCAATATGGAAAGACAATGTCGTCTGGATAGATTTCGCCGATACCAACCAATTCGCCACCACCATCCTCGAATATCTAAATTCCCAGAGTAACCGATCAAAATTAACCAATAAAGCATACAAATTTATCCAACAATACGACTGGAAAAAAATCGCCGGGCACGAATTAGAGTAATTATTTATCACAAGATACTTGTTGACAACATTATCACAATATACTATTTTTATAGTAGTTGGATGAAGTAGCAAAATTATGCTACCAGACCGTATTTTCGTTGATAATTTTATTATTAACAATATTATTTAAATAATTATGGAGAAAACTATGCGCATCATTAGTAAGGTAATGATGAGTGTAGGCGTATTTTGTTTGATATTTGGCTCTTTGGCCAACCTCAATACCGCTTATGCCTATCCCACATCATTTACCTATGAAGCCGAAAACATGCCCACCGTTGTAGGTGGAGCATATCACTATGCCGGTAGTCCCGGATTGGACGTCATGCGAGCCACTACCAGCGGTTCTACTGAGGGATACATGCTTTATGGTCCCTATGCGACCGATCAATTGCCCGGCAAACGATACCGAGTTGCTTTCAAAACCAGAGTTCTGGGTGAAGGTACTTCTGATCCCGTCGCTCGACTTGAACTTTACAACTATGGCAATGAACTTTTGGCTGACCGCGACATCTATGTTGATGATTTTGCCGCTGTGAATACATTTGAAGACCTCACCATGGATTTTACCGCTACTGATATCGGGTCCATGGAATATCGAGTCTGGTTCTATGATCAAGTTGGAGTTGAAGTTGACAAAATCGTTGTTGCCGAAACCCCTCCCGTGGATTCAATAAAGTATGAATCAGAATTCTTGCGACGTGCTATTGGCACCCGCATCGCTGACGGCACTGCCTCCAATGGCAAAGCTGTTTTGGCCACTGCTGCTGAAGGCGCCAACTATATGCAATTTGGCCCCTATACCAACGATCAGGATATCAACAACACCTTCAAAGCTACCTACCGATTAAAAGTTAGTAACAATACTTCGTCTGCCATTGTGGCCCGCATCGACGCCGCCAATTCACATGGTAGTGGAGAATGGACCTACAAAGACATCAAAGGCACTGATTTTGCTGCCCCCAACACTTATCAAGATTTTTCCGTCATTCACCAACGTATCAATGAAGGCACCATGGAATATCGCATATTTGCCTATAGCGTAACTGATATTACTGCCGACTATGTCCAAGTCGACAAAGTTACCCAAAGCACCAATAGTTATGAAAGTGAAAATCTTGATTCTGAGTTTATTGGTTCCACTGTGCCAGACATTCAAGCTTCGGGCGGCGAGGCGCGAATGGCCGGCGGAGCCGATGTTGGTTATCTTCAATACGGTCCTTATACCGTTGATCAATCAATCAGTCAAAACTACGAAGCTATTTTCCGCTTGAGTGTGGCTGACCACACTACCTCCACTCTAGTTGCCCGTATCGAAGCTGCCAATCATGGCGGCGATGGTGACTGGCGCTGGAAAAATATCTACGCCAATGATTTCTCCGCTTCAAATAAATACGAAGAATTTAGTTTGCCATTTACCCGCAATGTCGGCGGGACTATGGAATACCGCGTATATGCCTTGGGCAGTGGTATCAGTTTCAAGGCTGACAAAGTGGATGTATACAAAACTGTCGTCAATGATTGGGTTTATGAATCAGAAGATAGTTACGGTGCTATAGGTGGGAAAGCATATGACTCCCAAGCTTCTGGCAATTTTCCAAATAACACCCGGGAAGCAACCGTTACTTCTGACAATCAAGGATATGTAGTTTATGGCCCCTATAGCGACGATCAACCAGCCAACAATGCCTATACCGCTACCTTCCGTCTCAAAACCAGGGACAATTCTTCCAGCGAAAAAATCGCTCGCATTGAAGTTTATAATCCTTTTAAAGAAACTCCACTTCTGGCCTTCAAAGAACTAAAAGGCACCGATTTTGCCGCTAACGATACTTGGCAAGATTTCGGTCTCAATTTTAATCGCCTAGCTGGCGGTAACCTCGAATTCCGCGTTTGGTTCTTTGACGTAGCCGATATCTTGTCCGACAAAGTATCGATAACCGAATTCAACAATAACTCAGTAACATACGAAGCCGAAAACATGTATATCGGCGCAGGCATCGGCCAGGTAATCACTGATGCCAACGCATCTGACAACCAAGCCGTTCAAGCCACCAAAGATAACGCACTTTGCGGCGTATTTCCCGGCAGCTGCTACGTCGTGTATGGTCCCTATACCGTTGACCAAGATCAAGGCAATTATGAAGCAGTTTTCCGCATCAAGCGTGGATTTGTTCCTGGCCCCGGCGACCCGTTGGCCCGGGTTGAAGTAGTCAACAACGGTGGTACTGGTGAATTCAAAACACAGACTTTGTACATCACCGACTTCAATGGCGAAGATTATACCGATATCACATTGAACTTTTACCGCACCGGCGACGGTAACATGGAATATCGCGTTTACTCTTTCAACAACGCCGATATCACCGTCGACAAAGTAACCGTCAACAAGATATAGTCCGCAACTGCATAAATAATAAAAACGCTATTTGTTCTTTGAACACAATAGCGTTTTTTTGTAACAAGAATAATTGATAGACTATAATTAATATATGAAAAATTATCTCAGTACCATCTGGTGGTGGTACAAACGAAAAATCGAACCGGGCTTAAAAATTTCAAAAGATGCCAAAGTGCTAGACATTGGTAGTGGCGACAAACCCTTCTGGCGGGCCAATATCCTGGTTGATAAACTGGATTTACCCGATGATCAACGGGCCAGTTTTCAAGGGGTAAAAAAGGACAACCGCGAATTCGTCGACGCCGATGCGGCCGAATTACCTTTTGATGACAATAGTTTTGACTTTGTTTACTGTAGCCACCTACTCGAACACGTTCCTGACCCCAAGAAAGTTATTGCCGAAATCCTCCGCGTCACCAAACCCACCGGCGGGGGCTATATCGAAGTACCCAACCTCATGAATGAATCAACCATGCCCCACCCCACCCACCTCTGGATGATCGGCGAAGGTCCCGACCACGAACTCGTCTTCTATCGCAAATCCAAACAACTTCATCAACTCTTACACCACAACGGCCTCCACACCGCCCCCAAAACCGGCCGCATGTTTACCAACGGCGAAAACGTCTTCATCCGCCGCTACTGGACCAGGCAAAACGGAATCAAAATCACAGTAATCGATGAAGTCCAGCATAAATACTAGATCAAGAGTCGGCAGTATAAATTTTAACTCTATTCCATAAAGACGCCACAATGGCGTCTTTTCTGGCAATTAGTAATTTTTTAAACCACACTCTTCTGGTAACACCCCTCACAATACACTTTCTCACTTCTATCAGGAGAATAAGTCGTCTCAAATTCTGTCTTACATCTCCCCTCATGCCCATGTCCACCCTCCTCACACATACACTGCCGGTGATGTAACTTTCGAATATTTCTCAAACTCAAACGATTCTGATGTCTCCTCCTCGGTATCACCCTCGGTAGGGGAATATCATGATTGATATAAAACCTCATTTCCTGACTGATCATTTTAAAAGGCTTTCCTGTCTCCTGACACTTATGAATACCCTCCAAACATTTTTGCATTTCTTCTTCTGCCCCTTGATTATATTCTGGGTTATATTTACGTATATCATCATGCGGCCGATAAAACCCCCACCTCATATTTCAAACCATAATCAATATCTAGCCAATTAGCTCCAATTTTAACAGCTTCCTCTTTATTAATCGGCATAAAATCATCACCCAGAGATTCATTGTATCCAAACGGCGACAACCCAATCGGGAAAAAATCCCCCCACTCACCCGTCTTTTGCATATGAATAATAATTTTTCCTACCAGCTTTTCATACTCTTCTTTTGAATATTGTTTATTCAAAATGCAAAACTGCTTTCCTCGCAAACCAATACACCCAAAACAATCCCTCGTCCCGCCAGAACAACTATCACAATAATAAAGATTCGCCACATTGGGCCAAGTATCTATTGAAAACAAAATATTATAAGCACTCACTCCCGTCGTGCAAACCTCATAATTAAGCGCCACTTCATCACACCCATAATTTATATCCTGGGTATCCTTGGTATCATTCACAAACATCGAATATGACACATTTTCCAGATTATTCCCATCAAACACCGCCTGACAATTTTTGGCATTTTCAATATTGTCTCCCGTCACATTTTCCGTCCCGATCAAATGAGCAAAACGATGCG
>JAHJAL010000150.1 GCA_018814055.1 Patescibacteria group bacterium | reverse complement strand
TATTAATAAATATTTCAAATACAAATAATTTTTGCTTAAGCCGCACATCATCACCTTTTGTATAAATTTTTATTTAGCACGTTAAAAAAACGAGCTAAATAAAAACAAAAGGAGATGGTTTTTGATGTCCAAAACCAAAGTATCAACATTGGTTCTGGTTGGTTTGGTATTGATCATGATACTAAGCCAAAGCGTTTTGGGAGCGGAAGTAATATTGACTGATGTCCCCTATCGCAACCAAGTTATCAGTTACCCGGATTGGTTTTACAATCACTCATCATGCGGATTTACCTGCATGATCATGGATTTGTATTATCTGGGGCTGGAGGGAGATGATAATCTGACTGAGTACCAGCGGATTGAGCATCTTTACGACAATTGTACTACCTTGTATCAGGGCACCTGGCCGATTTATGATTACGCTCAGAGTGATGAATATTGTGATGCTTTTTTGTCGGAATATGATATCAATGTCAAATATTTGGGTTCAAATGATGAAAGCGGGATAAAAAGTGCGATTGATGATGGCTGGGGGGTGATCTGTGGTACGGATATCTATGGTGATGCCGGTCATGTGATATTTATCGTCGGTTATAAAGACAATAGTTGGATTGTGCATGACCCGGCCGGTGACTGGCATGAGCAATATGTACCGGCGGGTGGTATGCCGTGGAGTTGGGCGCCGTACGTGGAATATCCCATGGGAAGTTTCACAATCTGGTATGGGGTGGTGATGAAGCGGGATGGTTTCAGGGATTGGTCAGCCAAAGTGATAGATAGGAGTCCAACGGCCGTGCTTGATGATCAAAATGACTTTGCCATGTTGTGGGTGAGGTTGGAAAACAATGGTCGGGAAAAATGGAAGCAGGATGAGGTTCATTTGTGTACCTTCGGGCCACGTGATCGTAGTTGTGGTCTGAAAGTGACCAATCATCCGGAGGAATATCGCTGGCTGGGGACAAACAATCGGATCGTGATGGAGCGGGAGGAAGTACCGCCGGGTGGAGTGGCTACGTTTGGGATACCGGTATGTCGAAATGGTTTGGAGGGTAATTTCCCGGAATCTTTCAAGCTGGTGGCGGATAAAAAAGAAGGTAAATGCTTCGGCCCGACTATTACCTGGAATGTAGAATGCAGGGAAAATACCAAGGCAGAAAACACTTTGATAATATCCGGCAACGAAAAGTTGTATTACAAGCAAGGCACAATCCATAATCACACTCGGTGGAGTGATGGATTGTGTACAGTCAAGGAGCTGGCTTATAAAGCTATAAAGGTTGGCTTTGACTATGTGGTTTATTCTGATCACTCTGATTATTTCAACAGTCGGGATGATTTGGCCAAGTATGTTGATGAAATTAATCTGGCCAATCAAAGCCGGCCGGACATCTGTCTGGTGGCGGGAATTGAATACACTATGTTGAATTACGCCGGCAGTGTTTATGATCCGAAACAATCATTTATACATATTATCGGTGCGGGTTATAATAATTTGACCAAGGAGGAATTACCTGATTTTTTCCCGTGGTCGCGAAAGGGTAAATCAACAACTCTGGAAGAACTGATCAACTGGCATTATGTCCGTGGATTGCCAATAATAGTATGCCATCCGATGATTCGCAGCAAAAACGGGATTTCATCGTGCGATTTGATTCATCAATATCTATTTCCTTGTCTGGATAAGATTAGTTTGGTGGAATTTTTTGATATTGGATATGATTCATCAATAGCAACTGAGAATAATCTGGTAAAGATGCAAGATCCGGGAGTGGAATTTGATCAAACGGCGCATATGTACCGGGATTATTTGATGCCCCTGGGAACGGGGGTCAGCGCTTGCAGCGACTATCATGGCCTGATATCCCTGGACGGCTTGTCAATCGGCGAAAGCTATATTGGCGGAAAAATGTATCTGGCCTGGAACAATGATGACCAGATGGGTATTTTCAATGAGAACAAGAAGTTGGTTTTTGTGGCCAACAAGGAATTTAGCCATTGCCTGCAAAACATGGACCGGGCCAAAACTAGTATAGTATCTGATTTTGATCATATTGATGTGAATGATGTGGTGGAAGCATTGTTCAACAAACGAACGGTAGCTTCGAGATATCATGAAACTTTTGCATGGCTCAAAATCGATGATCAAGAGTGGGGACCGGGGAAATGGGGTAACTATCTTGAATGTGACAAAAAAGTGAAACTTGCTTTGGCGGTACAGTTTCATGAAAACAATGCCTCTGTCCGAGATCAGACCAAGGCCATCGTCATTGCCAGAAATTGCCAGGTGATTTGTAAAGAACTGGTGAAACTCAGTAATGGGGATTTATTGGAATTTGAATTTGAGGATGCGAATCTCAAGGAAGGTGTTTATAATTATGTAATTATGATTTCGGGAATGGAAAAAAATGATTGGGAAAGGGAAAAAATTATCACTAGTCCGATTTATGTCAAAGTTGTAAATAAAGATAAAATAATTGAAAAACCAAAAGATGTTTTTAGTGGTATCAAAGAATTAGTGATCTTTGAGGAAACAAGGCATTTGGGTGATTCGGTATATCCGGGAGTATTAAACCAAGGATTCAACAAGGCCACTGACGAGGGAACGGTTCTGTGCAAATATTTTGATTTGGGGTATGGAGATTTGATGGATCTGGTGTCGGCTAAGTTGTCTTTACGATTGATAGGGGGTGAATTTTCTGATGATTATATGACCGGCAATCCGGTCAAGGTCAACAATACCAAGATCGGTGATTGTTTGGTCAAAAATCAGGACCCGCAATACAATGACGCGATTCATGAATTTTATTTCGACCCGGGATATTTGCAAGCGGGTGATAATGAATTGCAATTTATGTGTTCGACCAATGATTGGGGCAGCCGAATTGATTTTGATGATTTTGAAATCAGGGAGGTAAAAATTGTTTTGCAGTATTCTCCCGGAGCGGGCTACCAGGGCGATATCCAAAATTCGAATTATGAGTATCTTCAGAATGATTTGCAAGATAATCAT